>NZ_CP084318.1:3392859-3693812 GCF_020310025.1 Leeuwenhoekiella palythoae | reverse complement strand
AGTGATCCACTACCGCATCCATAATAGCAAACATCAAATAGTCTGCACCGGCATTGCGCACTCGTCCTTTGGCGTTGGCGATACGTTGTCGCAACGAGTCAAATACATCCCCGTCAGCTTCTTGAAATGTGATCAGATAGTTTTCGCCTAAAACCAGACTGATGTGTTCATTCATAAAAACTCCCTCACTATTGTAATAGAGCATTTTAAACACGATAAATAAATAATCTGGATACTCATCAATCTTGGGCCGTTGACTGGTATCTACAATATCTTCTAATATAAGTGGGTGCAACTTATAGTGATCCCCCAGTTTTTCTATTTGATCAATATCACTCAGTCCGTTGACATTGATCCAGCTAATTTCTTCCGGATGCTTTTTATTGAATGCCTGCGAAACATCATCAACCGTGATATTTTTATGTGTGGAAGGAGAATAATCTATAAGTTCAACCGTCACATGCTTCTGTTCCTTACTACCTGTATAGGTAAGTGTTCCCGGCACATCGTTTTGTATCTTCTTGTGTGCCAGCTTTATTTTTGGAATTTTAGGGATTCTCGGCTTCTTAATCTTTATTCTCTTTGACATCCATTACAATTTAGTAGGTTAAAAATAGAAAAAGTCCGCCATACGACGGACTTTTTAAATCTGATTATCTAGAAATTAAGGTCAACTTATGCGTGTTGTAAGTCGTGCTTACCTTCGTTGATTTCCTCAATTACTTTGGCATTAAATGCCGGTAAATCGTTTGGATTTCTACTGGTTACTAACGCTTCGTCTACCACAACTTCTTTATCTACCCACAAAGCACCTGCGTTCTCCAGATCTTTTTTGATTGATGAGAATGAAGTTAAAGTTCTTCCTTCAACTACATCAGCGCTGATCAATAATTGAGGTGCGTGGCAAATTGCAGCCACAGGTTTATGCTGTTTAAAGAAATCTCTAATAAATACAAGCGCATTTTCATTTCTTCTCAGCTGATCCGGATTAATCACTCCACCCGGCAAAACTAAAGCATTATAATCTTTTGCTGAAACTTCGTCTAAGGTCTTATCAACATCATAATCTTTTCCCCAGTCGGTTTCTGCCCACGCTTTAATTGTTCCTTTTTTTTCGCTTACAATATCAACTTGAAAGCCTTCTTTTTTCATTGCTTCTAATGGAGAAGTTAATTCACTTTCTTCAAATCCGTTAGTTGCTAAAATTGCTACCTTTTTCATAGTATATTGTTTTTGTTGGTTATAAAATCAATTCACTAACAAAGATAGCCAGCAGGTATGCGTTGCCAGGTTAAGACCGGGTTAAAGCTTTATTCATAAGGGTTAAGCTTTGTTAAGCTCTGGCAGATTTAACTTAAATTAAGTCAATGTTCCTCAAGATTGATCTCTTGCAGAATTAGACCCGATGCCTGAGCAATGTGTGTAAGTTTATAAGGGATGGTTCCGTCAAGACTCTTCTCAAAAGCCTCCCAGGAAAGAATTCCGCTTCCTAGATCAAATAGCGCGCCCATCATTAAGCGCACCTGATGTCGCTTGAAACCGGCACCCACAACTTTGAACACATAGGAATGCTTCGGAAAAAAACTAGCTGTGTACAAAGTATTTTCTTCAATAACTGAAGATTCAATTGTCATAAGCGTTTGCGTTTCGGCAGTAGCCTTGTAAGCATAATTTCGATAATCGTGCGTACCTTGCATTAGGCTTGCTCCGCGTTGCATCAACGCAATATCAAGCGCTCCTTTTACATTTACCATATACGGTGCGCAGAACGGATGATTTTTTTCGCCAAAAGAAAATAGATAAATATACTCTTTGAGTTTGGGAGCTTGAATGATGTTAGTTTGTTTAGGCTTTTCAATAACTTCTAATAGCCGAATATCCTGCGGAAGGTTGTCATTGAAGACTTTAAAAAAATCATTGACCGCTAAGGGTTCTTCTTGAAGTATGAGTTCTACATAGGTTGCATTAACCGAAACTTTAGCATCTGTACGACCGGCTGCAATGAATTTAAAGTTATTACGACCCAATACATATTTTAATGTACGTTGCATCATACGTTCTACGGTGAGCAGATCTGGTTGCTTTTGCCAACCGTGATATCTAAAACCGAGATACTGAATTTTAAAAAGGTAGAAGAATTCTTTTTTAAACATAGCCCAAAAATAGAATTTTACTATCATTACCAGACGTTGTGCAAATACATTTCAATACATTTGAATGAATTAAATAGCCTATGATCAATAAAGAGAACATCATAAGTCAGATACGCGCTCATAAGCAAAACGCCAATCTTAATTTCAAATTAAAAACAGATACACATCGTTTTACTAAAGAGCTTTTTGCAACCTTATTCAACTTTCCTAATGATCTTGATGAAGATTTAGATCGTTTAGAACGCTTGTTTGAGAATCTGGTTGAGCTAGCCTGCTGGGAAATCGATAAGAAATGCAGCAAGGTTTGGGACGATTATGTGGCCCAGCTACCTGAGATTTTGCGAAAACTAAATCTTGATGCAGAAGCTATTTTTGAAAACGATCCTGCAGCGACGAGTATTGAAGAAGTATATCTGGCCTATCCTGGTTTTCACGCAATAGCTATTTACCGCTTAAGTCATGCACTTCACCAAAAGGGATTTCCTATCGTACCACGTTTAATGACAGAGTATGCGCACCACATTACCGGTGTGGATATCAATCCGGGAGCAGTTATTGGAGAGTACTTTTTTATGGACCACGCCACCGGAATCGTAATAGGAGAAACGGCAGTTATCAAAGATCACGTAAAACTTTATCAAGGGGTTACGTTAGGCGCACTGAGTGTTGCCAAAGATCTGAGCGCTGTAAAAAGGCATCCTACCATTGAGGACAACGTGACCATCTATGCCAATGCCACCATTTTAGGTGGTGATACTGTAATTGGTGCCAATAGTATCATTGGCGGTAATGTGTGGTTAACAAAATCAGTCCCACCCTACTCTTTAGTTTCGCATAAACCCGAAATCTTGATCAGAGAACTCGAGAAAAAAGACTAGTGGGTATTTTTAAAAAAACAATTCATGAATTATTCTATAGAACGCCTTATAGGCAATACGCCTCTAGTAGAATCTAAGGTTTTACAGAAAAACCCTAAGGTAAAATTACTTTTTAAGCTCGAAGGGCAAAATCCCGGAGGAAGCGTCAAAGATCGTGCAGCATTTAATATGATAACCGCAGCTATGGAGCGTGGTGAAATTACTAAAGAATCTAAATTGATCGAAGCTACAAGCGGAAATACAGGTATTGCCTTAGCAATGATCGCCTCAATGTATGGCCTGGATTTAGAAATTGTAATGCCCGAAAATGCAACTAAAGAACGCGTACAAACTATGCGTGCTTATGGTGCCAAAGTCATTCTCACTTCAAAAGATATCGGCATTGAAGGTGCTCGAGATTTCGCCGAAGCAAAAGTAAAAGAAGAAGGTTATTTTATGTTTAACCAGTTTTCTAATCCCGACAACTGGAAGGCGCATTACAAAACTACAGGCCCGGAAATCTGGAAAGACACCCAAGGTAAGGTAACGCATTTTGTATCTTCAATGGGTACAACGGGAACGATTATGGGGACTTCAACTTATCTAAAAGAGCAAAATAGTGCTGTACAAATTGTAGGCGTACAACCTACCGATGATTCCAGCATTCCCGGAATACGCAAATGGCCGCAAGAATATTTACCTAAAATCTTTGATGCCTCTAAAGTAGATCAAGTGCTAGAAGTAAGCGAAGCAGATGCGCGCGCAATGGCTAAAAGATTAGCTAAGGAAGAAGGTATTTTTAGCGGAATGAGCAGCGGAGGCGCTACGGTTGCTGCACTGCGCTTATGTGAGCAACTAGAAGAAGGCGTTGTCGTTTCTATAATTTGTGATCGCGGAGACCGCTATTTATCATCAGATTTGTTTGACTAACATTAACCTGCAACATCAATATCAAGGATTTATAGATACGCCTCAAATCGATCTGTCTTCAGAGATTTTAGGCGTATCTAATTTTGATTTCAAACCTGCTAATTTAGAATTACCTGAAGGTTTTGAAATGCCTCAATCTATACGTCTTGGTCAGCGTATGGAGTTTTTTATGCAGATGTATCTTATCGCCCGTGGCTACAATGTTCTTGCTCAGAATGTTCAAGTCATAGCAAACAAGTTGACCTTAGGAGAACTCGATTTTATCATCGAAAATCAAACCCGTGAACGCATTCATTTAGAAATGGTTTACAAGTTTTACCTCTATCGCCCGGAAGTTGAAGGCAACTGGATTAAACGACTAATAGGTCCAAATGCAAAAGATGCCCTTACTGCGAAGATTAGAAAATTAAGCACACATCAGTTCCCGATGCTAAGGCATCCAGAAACTGAAAAAATGCTTCACGCCATAGATATCCTCCCTACTTCATTAAAACAACAATTTAGTTTTAAAGCCCAAGTTTACATTCCGTTAGGGTTGAAGCTGCAACACCTTAAGATACCGCATCGATTAATTGCCGGATACTATTACACTTTAGATCAGCTATTGCAATTAAAAGATGAAGAAACAACCTTCTATATTCCGTCTAAGAATGATTGGGTTGGTGCTCCCACATCTGTTCAGCGTTTATCATTTGATCATTTCTTTGATTCAGCTAAAATACGATTGACACAATCCCGCTCATTCAAATTTTGGATTTTTAAGTCGGATAGCGTTTTGAACGCTTTTGCTACTTGGTGGTAATACCATTCTAACTACTCCTATTATACATTTTTTCCATTTATAACAGTATCAGTCATTTATACGTCTTGATACAAATAGAAATAAAAGTAGAGGAAATAATAATAAATTTTAAGAATAGATATTTTAATATTGAAAGTTTTTTCTTACAAATAATAAATTAAATAGTTAATTATTATTTAATAAACCACTTTTTATATACTTTTACCCTAATACAAAAGTCACCCAATTGAAACATTTTCACCCAAATCTTCAACTTGTTGCTTTTACAATCATTCTCCTTTCTATTGTTCCTGTTTTAGGACAAACGACTGGAGTAGGAATTGGTACCACAAATCCAAGGGTCAAATTAGAGGTTGCAGGGGATGCACGCGTACAGAATACCGTAACCATAAGCACTATCACCGATTTAAAAGATGATGATACTAGCACATTCTTAATTCAAGATGGTAATAGTAAGATCAAATCTCTGGATGTTAGCAACCCTACCGGAGCCGCTCTAGGCTATATTCAGATATATGAATTATATGATCCTCAAGAAGATTGGGTTTTTGATTTTGATACTAGAGTAGATGCAAATGAATTTGTGCTTAATACTTTATCAGCATCATACGATCGTGAACTGGATATAAACAGTAATGCAACAATACCCTTTTACAGTGCATTTATTAAAGACGGTACTTGGCATATTACTGCAGATTTTCCTGCTGCAAATAATTTAAACCCAAATGAAAAAGGTACTTGGACTATTACCACACTGATATATTCAAAAGATTTATCAAAACAATTTGGACGCATACCTGTAGCTATGGAAGAAGCTAGTACGCAGTCGGCCACAAATCCCTTTATAGACTAATGTATAAAAAGTTTACATTTTCCTTTGTATTAAGTATTTTCTGTGTTGTACAGTTATTCGCACAAGTGGGAGTGGGGACTACCAATCCGGAATCAGATTTGCATATAGTAGGTTCGATGGCCGTACAAAAACAATTTGAACTAGGTACTTTAGGAACGGTTACTAATACTGATGAAGATTTTAAACTTTTAACAAGGCGCACCGATTCTACAGCTTTAAATGGAGAAATTACCAAACTTAATGTAGATGAGTTAACTGTTGCACCAATCAATGTTTTGAAATATTATTTCCATAATCTAAGTTATGATAATATTGTTGATTTAAATCTAAGTTTTGAAACTTCAAGATATATAGTAGGACTAGCTGATATTCGTTATATAGGAGCGCCAGTAAACAAAAGACTTATAGATGGAGGTGATGATTCTATAGGAACATTTGTTGCTCGAACATTTGAAAGTAATGGCACTTGGCATTTAGAGATTAGAAACCGATTTCTTGATACCACTAATCGGCGAAATGCCGTGCATTATGAGTGCACTTTTATTATTTATGACACCTCTTTTTACCGCAAACTTCCGGTAATTAGAACTGACCTTGGAGGCAACCGTAATGGTTCGGCCTCAGCAATCCCAGATTTATATTAAAGATGAAATTACTTATAACTTCAATAGTAATTTTTATTTCTTGCTTGACATCTAAAGCACAAGTTGGAATAAATACAAATACTCCACGGGACCTTCTCGATGTAAATGGTAATACCAGAATTGATGGTAAACTTTTTCTAGAGGACCCTGGTAATTCTAATCAAATTCGAGGATCCAAACTCATCATTGAACGTCAAGATTTATCCATTGTTCAGTATGATATTGACATCAGTAAATATGGCCCAATAAATTATGCTGAATTAGTTTTCGAAAACACTTCGAATCGTGGTGTTGAAAATTACAATACTAAAATAAGTATCGAGGACTACGTTGTAACTGTGCAGGGTTACTATTTTATTGAACATGATACTGGTAATACAAGCGTAATCACGGAAAGTTACGCCGGAAATGATGTCGTGGAAGGTTTTCAGGTACATGCTTACAAAAACACTGATGAAGGTACTTGGTTCATTAGAGGCTTTGCTAATAACGGTTTTTTTAGAACCGGAAATACAGATATTACTATCGACCTCCATATGAATCTTATCATTTATAGAAAGGGCTTTATTGCCAAAGATGCGCCTGGAACTTATTACATTAACATGCAGCAATTCACAAATGCGACATTACTAAAACCCCCAGGCTTCTAATCAAACCATAATCTATTCTGATTTTTCGTGTTCTTCCAGATCTTTTCTCAGATCTAATTTTCTGAATTTAGGTGAAATAATACCTGTTGCCAAGACGGTAATCAACGTCATACTTCCGCCAAAAACTACTGCGGTCACTGTGCCCATCAGTTTTGCTGTCAATCCACTTTCAAAAGCACCTAATTCATTTGAACTACCCACAAACATTGAATTTACCGAAGCGACCCTACCGCGCATATGATCTGGAGTTTTAAGTTGAAGAATGGTTTGTCTGATGATCATTGAGATTCCATCGGTCACCCCGCTCATAAACAGCGCCAGAACAGAAAGCCAAAACGTTGTTGAAAGTCCGAATACAATAATAGAAACACCAAATCCAAAAACTGCAGCTAGTAATTTTATCCCTGCTTTTTTATACAATGGAAAATACGCAGAGGTAAACATTGTGATCAATGCACCCACCGCCGGAGCTGCCCGCAAAATCCCAAATCCTTGTGGCCCTACTTTTAAAATGTCCTGAGCGTAAATGGGCAGCAGTGCTACTGCTCCACCAAACAGAACTGCGATCATATCTAACGTCAGTGCTCCTAAAACAGCTTTGCTATTTCTAACAAAGAGAATGCCTTCTTTAAGACTTTGCATCACCGGCTCCCCAATTTTAGGATTCATTATTGGTTTTTTCTTGATTTGTGACAAGCAGATCAAGGCAAATAGTGAAAAACCGAAAATCACACACATAGACCAGTGCACACCAATTAAATGTATGGTAAAACCTCCGGCAGCCGGACCAACCACAGCTCCCATTTGCCACACTGAACTACTCCACGTAGCCGCGTTAGGATACACCTTTTTAGGAACAATTAAAGCAAATAAAGAAAAAATAGTAGGCCCCAAAAAGGCGCGAACGATACCACCACAAAACACCAAGAAATAAATAGCATATAAAGTTAAAGATGTACTTAAATGCTCAGTCACTCTTGGCCAAGTAAGCAAAAACAAACCTATACTAACAAAAGAAAAGCCAAAAAGACATTTAAATAAAAGTCCGCGTTTCTCACGCTGATCAACTATATGACCTGCAAACAAAGCTAAGGAGACCGCAGGTATGACTTCCATAAGACCTATAATTCCCAGCGAAAGCGCATTTTTTGTAATACTATATACTTGCCATTCGATCACCACAAATTGCATTGACCAGGCAAAAACCATAGCAAAACGTAACATTAAAAAGATATTAAACTCTCTGAACCTTAAGGCCGCATAGGGATCATTTTTTGCCATAGTTTGCTTTTATCCACAACAAAAGTAGTCTACACAATTTTAGAATTGTGTATTCGCGCACTAAAAATTAAATGCAGCAACTACTGCCCGGTAAGCTGGGATCTGAAGCTGCTTTCATCAAAGGTGTAGTTTGCTGATTCTTAACGGTAGTATTGTTAGAACAGAGGTATTATCGAGAGCTATCAGTTTAAAGTAGGGGTCGCCACTTTGCAATGTGAACCAAGTGGTTCCGTGGTCAAGCAAGGCTACTTCAATGGATAAATCAGGTAAGTCTAAGCCTTGTTTTGCTTTATTTAAAAACGCTTGTAAATCGCTCGGGTTTCTTCTGTGATTGTTTTGGGAAGACGCGGTTAAGTGGATCTCGATGACTTCGTGTTTTCTAATGCTTCCATTTGGTAGCATTTGATGCTCTTTTTTGAGACTTACTTTTGACCAATAGAAATGACTTGGAAGTAATTTTCCGTTAGGCAATTCAAAACCAATCTTATAAACTTTTTTGAGTACAGCCTGTAATTCAGATAATTTCATAGCTCTAGATCCATTCAAATTCGCGCTTAATTAAAGTAATTATTTAAAAACGAAGTGTTAAGCTAATGCAAATTTTAACAAAAGCGAAAAAGATTTAAAAAAGGATACTTACATTTACGAGTGCTTTGATATCAAGGCCTAACACAGTATTTACGATAAGAACACACATAAAATGAACGCTGAAAAACAGAAACTGAATTTAGAACTAACCGAAACACTTCAGAAATTATTGGTCAAAAATTACGATGCAGAGAAAGGCTTTATTAAGGCTATGCAAGAAATTGAACATACCGAATTGAGAGGGTTTATGCAGCGGCAAGCAGTAAAGCGTAATCATTTTGCAAATCAGTTGGATAAAGAATTACACGCCTTAAACGCACGCCCCGAAGGTGATGGCAGTCTAGCAGCAGATCTGCACAGAATTTGGATCGATGTCAAGAGCATTATAAGCAAAGATGATATTTCTTCGGTTTTAGAAGAATGTATGCGCGGTGAAAAAATGAGTGCCGAAGAATATGAAAATGCTTTGAAGGAGCACGATTTTCCTCAGCATTTGCGCACTGTTTTAAATAATCAGCTTTCTCAAATTTATCATACGATCGAAGATTTGCAACAGTTAGATGATATTGCTAAATTGAGATAGATTTAAGTTAGACTTCGTTCGCAATAATCCGTTTCGGTTGAAAATCAATCAAAACGGATTATTTTTTTGTCTTTATTCTTACTAATTGCTTTGAAGTCATTGAAAGATTGCTAGTGAAACCTACTTTCCATTGTCAATTCGATATTTAAAACGCTGTTTTTTATCAACTTAAATGTCAATATGCAGTGGTGTTTTTTTAAATTTAAAAGAATTACAAACTAACACTATCTAAGCATGAGCACATCAAATCTTCACAGGAGAGATTGGTTAAAAAAAATGGCACTTTCTGTAGGTGCAGTAGCGGTAGCGCCCACTGCATTATGGGCTGCAACCGTAGAAGAAGCACAAAAAAACAATCAAAAGTTTTTATACAGGAATACTTCTTTTGACGAATTCACTCCGCCGCGTATGCCAGATCTAAGCACGGTTAAGGCGCGCTTGGTTTGGAATGAAAACCCACACGGTCCATCTAAACTTGCAGCTAAAGCTTTTCAAGAAGCTGTATGGGATGGTAATCATTATTCTTGGTCCACTCTTGGTCAATTGGTCCAGAAAATTGCAGATAAAGAAGGGGTTACTCCTGATAACATTATGATGGGTCCGGGTTCGTCAGATTTACTAGAAAAAACAGCTTTGGTTTATTTTAGAGAAGGCGGAAACGTGGTAAGCGCAGACCCCAGTTATATGTCTCTTGTAAGCGTAGCTAAAGCTTCTGGAGGTTCGTGGAAAGCGGTAAAATTAACCGAAGATTATCAACACGATCTCAAAGCTATGGAGGCGGCGATTGACGACGATACAAAATTGGTTTACATCACCAATCCTAATAATCCAACAGCTACGCAAACCGATACTGAAGATCTAAAAGACTTTTGTAAACGCGTTTCAAAAAAGGTTCCGGTTTTTATTGACGAGGCTTATCTAGAGCTCGCCCCAGAAGGAATGGACGCAAGTATGGCGCCATTAGTTGCTGAAGGTTATGATGTATTCGTGGCTCGTACTTTTTCAAAAATACACGGAATGGCTGGCTTGCGTATGGGATATATGTTGGGCAAAAAAGAATCTCTAGAAGCCATCAACGATATCACGCGTGGCGGAATGGGAATCGCAGGACCAACCATTGCTGCTGCTTCAGCGAGTATGGATGACGAAGCCTACCTGACAGACTGTAAAAATAAAATTAAAGAAGCTAGAGATTATACGACCTCATACTTAGAGTCTCGTGGATTTGATTATATGCCTTCTTCTACAAATTTTGTGATCTTCCCGATCCCTATGGAAGGAGATGCATTTCTTGAAAAGATTTACGATAAAAAAGTGGTCGTTAGGGCGTTTCGTTTTTGGGATCAAAACTGGTGCCGCGTGAGTATGGGAACCATGGAAGAAATGAAATACTTTACCGATGCGATTGAAGAAATCCTCGTCTAATTATGGATATTAATCTTCAAAAAACCCTACTCTTTCTACTCTTTATAGGAATTGGTATTCTATTAAAAGTAAAACTCAAGAATAAATCTGAGCTAGCCGGCATTAAAGTTATTATACTCAATTTAGCATTACCGGCTACAATTTTCATTGCATTGATTGGTGTCAATATTGAAGCCTCGCTTCTACTTTTGCCCATCATTGCGCTTTTACTCAATGTAGTTCTATTTTTTGCGACGCCTTTAGTCTTTCCTTTATTAGGGATCAAAAAAGGAAGTCCTAATTACAGAACAGGACAATTACTGCTGTCATCACTGGCACCGGGACTAAGTTGTTTTCCTTTTATTTTAGAATACTTGGGAGATAGCTACCTGGCAAAAGCAGCTATGGCCGATTTAGGAAATAAAGTTTTTGTATTACTTGTTCTTTATCTTGTGGCAATGCGCTGGCATTATAAAACACAAGAAATCGAGAACACTTCTAATAGAGCTAAATTTAAAAGCCTTTGTATAGCAATGGTTTCAGAACCCGTTAATCTGTTTATCATCGCAGCTTTGATCTTATTGTCCTTCGGTTTTCATATGAATAATTTACCTTTTATTGTAAGTGAAAGCTTGAGCAGGCTCAGTTTATTAATGACACCTTTAGTATTGTTATTTATCGGTCTTTCCGTAAAAATTAAAAAGAGACAATTTGCTCAAATTATTTCGATGCTGCTCTTAAGAGCCGGTATTGTTGTGATTCTGGGAATAGTATTAATTACTGCAGTACAAATTAACGTAGCTCAAGATCGGCTGTTATTGTTGGCTTTTGGGCTTAGTGCTTGTAGTTTTTGGCCGTTTGCGCACATCGCTGCAGTAGACGCTCAAGAAAAGCGTGTTTTAAACTTCAAGAAGACGTTTAACCAAAACTTTGCGATCAACATTCTGGCTGTATCCTTCCCACTTTCTGTGGTGCTTATTTTAGGGATTCTTTCTGCCGGAACTTTGTTTGCTTCAATAAAAACTATGGTTTTGCTTGCAGGTATTTTGATTGCAAGCGGATTGATCTATCCGGCGTTTATGCTTGTTATAAAAAAGAAGACAATCGCTCAAATACAATCTCTGGATACTGAAACCGGCGATTCTTATAAACTGAAGCGTGTAAGTGAAAATTAAAAAGTCTCTTCTAAACAAAAAAAAGACCGGCTCAATGCCGGTCTTTCTATTTAACAATAATTCAATCTTAAGTTAAATCGTTTTGATTATCTGGGATCAAGAATAAGATCTATACGCTCCATTAAATCCTGTAAGTGGTAACGACTTAAAGTATCACCGGTTCTACCAATTGCGCTGCGTACGCTACGCTTTAAGGTATTTAATTCGGCACGCGCTATCGCTCTAATATCAGATTGACTAACATTAACACTCGTTGCGTTACGGCGACCGCTTTGCTCTTCAGTTAGAAGGTGTTCTAGGCGATCTACATAAGCGCGTTGTAAATTACGTCTGTAGGTATCAATTTTCTTACCTGAACGCAATTCGCTAAAAATTCCTGAACGTAGGTCATTCATCATTTCAGTTAGCGTGTAAGCTTCCTTGCCGTTTAGCGTTTCGTTTTCGATCATACGACCAAGACGTCCAAAATCTAATACATTTTCTAATGTACGAACCTGTAAACCGCGTATGCGTTCCACATTTCCGTTATTCTCAATTTTATTCAAGATGTTGTTATCAATCATCCATTCTGGAGTTGTGAATAATTGATCTTGTAAAAATTGCATACTTTCTTCCTGACGCTCTTTAGGTACAGGAATAAATACAGCTCCTTCTTGATCATAGGTTTTGTTGTATTGGTATACACCACCAATATTATTACTCACGTGCCCCATATAACGATTAAACTGCGTTAAAACCTGGTCATATAAGGTTTCAAGATCATCATAATCCTTACCATCTTCTGAAGTCCAGCTGATAAGGTTAGGAATGATGCGCTTTAGGTTTTCGATACCATAATTACTTGCTTTTACAGCGTCATCACCTAAATCTTCCGTTTGCGAACTAGGATCAACAACGCTCCATTGTTGTGCTCCAAAACGATATAAAGGATCTCCTGCGTGCTCTAAAATCCACTGATCAAGAATTGGTTTTTCTTCCATTCCTTCTTTATCTAAAATAGGACGATATCCCCACTTGATAGAGTACTTATCGTAAACTCCAATATTAGGCATCATAGAAACATCACCATCTCCCGGTTGAGCCACGTAGTTGAAACGTGCATAATCCATAATAGATGGTGCTGTCCCGTATTTATCAGTAAAGCTTTTAGAACGTAATGAATCTACAGGATACGCAACGCTACTTCCCATATTATGCGGTAAACCTAAAGTATGCCCCACTTCGTGTGAAGAAACAAAACGAATTAAACGCCCCATAATTTTGTCTTTAAACGCTACTCCTCTAGCTTCAGGATTTTTAGCAGCAGTTTGAACAAAATACCAATTACGCAATAACGTCATTACATTGTGATACCAGTTGATGTCTGATTCTAAAATCTCACCACTACGTGGGTCACTTACGTGAGGCCCATTGGCATTAGGAATTGGCGATGCTAAGTAACGTACGGTTGAGTAACGTACATCTTCAGGAGACCAGTCTGGGTCTTCTTCTTTAGTTGGAGCTTCTTTAGCGATGATGGCATTTTTAAAGCCTGCAGCCTCAAAAGCCACCTGCCAGTCTTCTATACCTTCCTTGATAAAAGGAATCCATTTTTTAGGAGTCGCGCGGTCAATGTAGTAAACGATCTGCTTTTTAGGCTCAACAAGTTCGCCTGCTTTAAATTTAGCCTCGTCTTCCGGTTTAACTTCTAATCTCCATCTATCTAAATAACGCACAGTTTTGCTTTCTTGAGCGTCCAGACCATAATCTACCTGCCCGCGAGCAAACCAGCCTACTCTTCGGTCAAAATAACGACGCTCCATAGGAACTTTTGGTAACAATACCATACTGTTGCTCATTTCAACAGTTATAGAACCTACACTTTCGTTACTTGGCGGATTTCCGGCGTTATAAGTTTTTACGTGGCGTGATTCAATATTTAATGGAAAACTCTTTAAACTTTCAATATAGCCTCTGCCCTTATCTACGTTACGCACTTTGTATGATTCCCTGTAATAGCCAGGCAATCCTAAAGCTTGCACATCATCAGAAAACAGGTCATTTACCTGAACAACAGTCGCAGTAGAATCTTTGTTGATGGTTTTTACATCAAAAGAAAATAGAACCGGCTCAAAATTAGAATTGCTCACCGCTTCGTGAATAGGTAAAGAGTCTGCGGCAAAAATCTCATGTGAAACTACACGCAACAAAACCTTTTTGTTCTTCTTTTCCCAGCGTAAAACCTGTGTATTGGCTTTTCCTCCACCAAAACCTATTCCGGTTGCGGTTTTAGCGATTCGGGTAACCATTAACATTTCACGATTAAAAAGACTGTCCGGAATTTCGTAGAAATAGTCTTCATCTACTTTATGAACGGTAAACAAACCTGAGTCTGAGATCGCTTCTTTTGTAATTACTTTGTCATAAGCTTTGAGATCACTTTTAGACTTTTCTTGTTTTTCTTCGGTGGCTGCACTCGCATTTTTTTTCTTTTGCTTGGTACTTGCACAATTCACCGTCAACATCGCGAGCACAAATGTCGCAATGGGGTAAAGTTTTAATTTCATTATTACATTTTAGAGTTGCGCCAAATTAACACTCCTTAACAACATATGCTGTTAAGAATATCTTAACAAGATTTCTTAAAATGTAGTGAAATTCAGTTTTTGTAAAGTATTTGGAAATTTTTTAGCGTTTTACGCCTTCTGAATACAAAATTTACAAAGCAAAAGTGCTTTTGAAATTTGATAGCGTGAAGCTCAGAGTTATGCATGCTTGGCTAGAACAGTATTATGCCTATAGTAAAAGACGTCTACGCACTCGCCTGATTTAAAAGCGCTAAGGCATCTTCATCCAATTGAAGTTTTAATGCTTCATCAAAAGCGGTTAAATGATTTTCTTTAGTCGCGCTGACTATAGGAGCAGTGACTCCCGGTTGGTGTAGCGTCCACGCAATGCTTAAGGCGGCCGGTGGACAGTCATAACGCTTTGCTAGAGTTTCTAAGGCGTCTAAGACCTCAAAACCTTTTGGAGTGAAGTATTTTTTAACAAAACGCTCGCGTGCTTTTCCTGAAGCTTCTTCCGCCGTTTTATATTTTCCGGTAAGGAAACCGCTCGCTAAGGTAAAATAGCTGGTGACACTCAAGTTTTCTTCTATACAAAATTCTTGATAGGCACCTTCAAAACTTTCTCGTTCCATTAAATTGTAATGCGGTTGTATAAACTGATATTTGGGTAAGCTTTCCTTTTTTGATAATTCTAGTGCTTCACGCAATACCGCTAGCGGAAAATTTGAAGCACCTATTTCACGTACTTTGCCCATATCAATTAGATGTTTATAGGCTGCAAGCGTTTCGCGCTGCTCAACACTGTCGTCATATTTATGACTAAAATACACATCTACATAATCCGTTTGTAACCGCTGTAAACTAAGATCTATTTGCTCTTTTATATAACTCGCAGATAAATTATTAGATTCATCGCCTATAGGGCTGCCTACTTTGGTTGCAATGATCACTTGATCTCGGTTTTTCCGCTCTTTAAGCCAGGCACCGATCATTGCTTCACTTTCACCTCCAGAATTCCCTTCGCCCCAATACGAATATACATTTGCAGTATCTATAAAGTTGAGACCGCGTTCTAATAAGGCATCTAACAGGTAAAACGACATTTTTTTATCAGCCGTCCAGCCAAAAACATTTCCTCCAAAAACCAACGAAGGAACTTTAATTTGAGATTGAGATTTTCTTGATGCAGCCATAAGTCTATTTTTACATCTAAATTTACAAAAGCCCCTGAGCCTTGCTTATGCTTTGTGTTTAAAGTATTGTTAATCTGTACGAATCACAGCTGCACATCGTTAAATGATAGTAACTTAGCGAACTAGCTAACCAATATAATACTTATGAAAAAATTACTTAGAGCCCTTCTTGCAGGATATGGAGCAAAAAAAATTGGCGGCGGTCGTTGTGGATGTATTGGTACCATTGTGGTTTTTATCATTTTATACTGGCTTTTAGGCTTTGTCTTTGACGTTCTATAAGCACACGCTCCCTAAAAATTGAAAGAAGCTTTACACGATTGTAAAGCTTTTTTTATGTAGTAAACTGTTTGAACACATCGGGCTTTTAAACATTTTAAAACTTTAAGGAATAAAGAAATGTTCCTAAATTAGATGTTTGATTCATCTTCTATGGCTGTTAACAAAACAGATGCTTACGAGAAAAAAAAGTACAATGATTTTGGTCTTGGCGAGAAAGCTACCTCAGGGCATTATCGGGTGATCAATAAAGATGGTACGTTCAACATCAAAAAGAATAACGTACCCCTTTTAGAAAAGATCAACTTTTTTCATGCGTTGGTTTCTATGTCTTGGAGTAAGTTTTTACTCTTGGTTTTAGCAACATATTTCTGCGTCAACCTGCTTTTTGCAAGTATCTATATCCTCATAGGAATTGAAAACCTTACCGGAATTTAAGGCACTACAACACTTGAACAATTTATTGAGGCCTTCTTCTTTAGTGCGCAGACCATCACCACATTAGGATATGGTCAAGTAGCGCCTACCGGCATTTTAGCCAATATTGTTGCAGCCACAGAATCTATGCTTGGTTTATTGGGTTTTGCGTTAGCAACCGGTATGGTATATGGGCGTTTTTCTAAACCTGCCGCCAAACTCAAATACAGTAAAAGTGCAGTGATTGCTCCATATAAAGATATTAATGGTTTTATGTTTAGAGTGGTCAACCCGCACGGCAATCAACTTCTAGAGCTTGAAGCTACCGTTGCGTTGTCTATGCTGCGCGAAAATTCTAATCTACGTAATTTCTTTCCGTTAGAGTTAGAGCGATCTCAAGTGGTCTTTTTACCTGCTGCCTGGACGATCGTGCACCCAATAATAGAAACCAGCCCTTTTTATAAGTTGTCAAAAGAAGAATTGATGATCAAAGATGCAGAGATCATCGTTACGCTTAAAGCTTTTGACGATACCTTCTCGCAATCTGTTTATTCACGAACTTCCTACAAATATTCTGAAATTGAATGGGGTGCTAAATTCACCTATCTTATTACGCACGAAGGCGGAAAAATTTCAATTGATGTAAGTGGCATCGATAATACCGAAGCTGCACAACTCAATCACTATTAAAGTTTTAATAAAGCAACCCGTTAGGCGGTTAGAGATCAATATGTTTGTAAAAAGTGCGCTTTAACTGACTTTATGAGACAATCACTCTATCTATTTATTCTAAAATTACGCAACCTGCTTGCCCAAAAGTTCAAGCAATATGACGCCAAGCTACCGTATTTAATTACCGTTTTCATCGCGCTGATCATTGTAGTTTTAGGCGTAAATGCTTTTATAGAATTGACAGATACCCTAGAGTCAGACATGTTAAATGAATGGGATTCTAGAATTACAACGTACGTGATTTCACACCGAAACCCGGCGCTCACCAAGTATTTTATGTTCGTGACAGACGTAGGTGATCTTTACGGCTACTTGATTGTTATGGGCCTTTTTGTTGGGATTTCTTACTTTATTTTTAAACGCTGGAAATACGTTGCGCAAACCGCTTTGGTCTTACTTCTCGCTTCTATTTCTAACGTAATTCTAAAGCGCTTTATTGATCGTGCGCGGCCAAGTATTGAGCATTTGGTTTCGGTAGAAACGCTGAGTTATCCTAGTGGTCACGCGATGAGTGCCATGGCATTTTATGGGTTCCTGATCTATCTCACCACTCAATTTAAGATCAATAAATGGGCTAAAGTAGCGGCTATTACTTTTCTTGCATTCATTCTGCTGAGTATTGGCATCAGTCGAATTTATCTAGGGGTCCACTTTCCGTCAGATATTGCAGGCGGATTTATAGCTGGTTTTATCTGGGTAATATTTTGTATCCTTCTTTTTAATGTTATCGAACTTTTCAGAAGAGATCCCAGAACACATTAATCTAGAACGGGTATCCTATCGCGAAGTTTAAGATAGGGTTTTCAAGATCCCAAGACCAACGTGATCCTTCAGCTAAACTCGGATCGTGAAAAGGCGCTGCAAGATCTAGTCTGATCACAAAATTCTGAATGTCTACGCGCATTCCGAAGCCGCCACCAATACCCAGTTGCTTCATAAAGTCACTACCAAAAGTATCGCCCTCAAGCGCTTCGTTATCTGTGGTATTCCAGACGTTACCGGCATCTACAAAAAATGCGCCTTGCAATAAACTCACGAGTGGGAACCGGTATTCTAAATTGGCCTCTAGTCTCAAATTTCCTGTTTGATCATAATAGCTAAACGTCTCGCTATCTTCTGGTTGATAAGTCCCCGGCCCCAGTGAACGTGTTCTAAACGCTCTCACACTATACGGCCCTCCAGAAAAGTATTGTTTAGTATACGGTACCACATCTGAATTTCCGTAAGGAATACCCACTCCGGCAAACAATCGGGTAGCAATGGTTTGCTTTTCGGTGAGTTTAAAGTGATACCTAAAATCTGCATCTACCCGTGCAAATTGAGCATAATCTAAACCGAAGATATTTTGTGGTTTTTCTCCGCTTGCAATTAAACTTAAGCTATTACCGGCTGTTTCAAAATTGGCATTGAGATAAATTTGATGTTGACGTTGAGTATCTATCATTCCGTTGTAAATAAAGGAATAGGTCAAACCGGAGATGAACTGCTGATCAAAACTCGTACGTAAAAATGGATTTTCATCTAAAATCTGCTCAAATTCGTCTGTGGTATTGGCTAGAGAAACATAATTGATCGCCACCGGATTGATCTCGTGAGTCACATATTTATTAGCTTGCCATACATAACCAAATTTTGCTTCAACAGAACCTAAAGTAAATAACTGCGTTCGGTTCAAATAAGAAATCCCCATCTCGATCTTCGTTTTGGGAATATCATATTTGAAATAATTTTTAGAAATTTCAATTGGAAAAAGCATTCGCGGAAAGATCAATTTTCCGCTTAAGCCTAATTGCAAACTGGTAGAACCACTGTTACTTCCCGAACCACCCGCTTGTACCTCGTAAGCTCCATCAAGAGAAATATTGAGGCTTTCTCCACCTTTAAACAAATTGCGATTGATAAATGTCAATCCCAATCCCGGACCTGAAAAACCATTTGATTTGGTTACGCCTTTTACCTCTGCCCTAACCGCTCGTTTATTTAACGGGGATAAATAAATATTGGCTTCTAAGAGTCCCAAACTGTCCTCGGCATCAGTATCCATTTCTTGGTAGCGAATGTTCACAAACTTATAGGCACCTATTGACCCCAGACGTCTTCCGGTCGCTTTTGATTTTGACGGACTATATAATTCTCCTTCTTCAATTAAAACAAAGGGGTCTAAACGCTTGGGTTTAAAATAAACTTCGTCCTGAATAAAGTTCTTATTTGCAAATTGGGTGGTGTCTAAAGTTGTACTGTCAATATCCACACGATTATTAGGGAAAATGTTCACTTTCCCTATTTGATATGGAATAATCGCTTTTGAGGGAACATCTTTCTTTAAGCGTAAATACTGATCAAAGCGCTTATTTTTATACTGATTGGTATCGGTCTCAAAAATCAAAAAAGCACCATTGAAATTGTAATAGCCTTCACCTTTTAAATAGGTGTCAATGCGCTCACGTTCGGCTTTCATAGCACTTAAATTGAACGGCATATCCTTTTTTAAAAGGGTTTCATTCATCGAATTTTGAATCTTAGCATACACCGGAAGCGTATCAGTATCCAATTGATACGTTTTCAGTCGGTACGGCTTTGTAAGTCGAAGCGAGTAAATTGCTTCGGCCTCTTTACTGCTGGTGTCTCTTACGATCTCAGAACTTACGGTGCTATAGAAAAACCCTTTGTTCTCTAAACGATTAAGCAAAATTTGCTCCATCTCGTAAGTTTCAATATCGGTATCGTACACCGGCTCTTTTCCAAATTTTTTATTCAAGAATTTATTTAGAAATCCAGGTTTCTCACGTTGAGCTTTGAAATGGTAGTAAAGTCCCGGGTAGCCACCCAAAAATGAACCTACGGGTTCTGGTCGTAAAGCCGCTTTCAAATCGGTTTTAATAGCATCCAGATTTTCTACCACAGAATCCGGTGTAATTTTGACGGTCTCTTTTGTATAAAGATATTTCCCCTCCGGGATATAGCGATCTACCGAACATCCGTAACATACAAGCACGAGGAATAGCACCGCAAGCAGATTTTTATTCATTTTCATTAAAACTGTTGACTTACTCATTAGTATCTTCCTCTTCTTCGGTTTTAGCAGGAAACATCGACTGCCATAATTCGGTAAACTTGTTGAACTCACGCGTAAACTGTAACGAAATACCGTTTACGATAATCTGACCATCAATAATATTTTCAAACTGACTGCTGCGATATCCGCGTAAGCGATAACGACCATCTTCAGTTAACAGATATTCTATACTCACGTTGCCCACAACAGGCGCATTTCCGCTATCAGTATTTCCGCTGCCTTGTAGATCAACAGCGCTCCCCACACTTACCACTACCCGATCGTTAAATAGACTTTTCTGAGCCGCAATATCTAATGTGGTACGATCAGTAGGCGCGCTTCCTTGATAATCCGTATAGCTATCTAAACCAAAATTTAGATTAAAACCGGTGTCGCCTAATAGTTTATCTGAAAACATATTCAACTGGTCTGAGATCGCGTCGTTTAAGTTGTCACGTGCAATAGCCGCAGTACCACCGCTGCTTCCGTCTGATGAAGAAGTGGGGAAAAAGCGATTAAGCACAAGAAGTGAGAATACCTGTTTATTCAATTCATTCTCCTGTTGATTCAACTGCTGAACCCGGCTATAAACTTGGCCGCCAACCGCCCCACGACTACCCTCAGGAATGTCTAGATTAAAACTGATAATAGGCTGCATCAGTTCGCCATTGATATTAATATATACCTGAAACGGTACTTCCTGACGGTATTGCATTTGCGTACTGATGTCTGCTCCGCTAGTTTGAGAAGCCATCAGTCCGCTGGCAGAAGTTTCTACACTGTAATAGGCCTTGATGTCCAGATCAGCATCAAAGGGATCACCTGACCACGTGATACGACTATCAGGAGCAAGTTCAAAACGGCGGTTAACAAGATTATACAGGCTCATTTCGTAGTGCCCATCTGTCACGTCGTAGCGTCCGCTAAGCGTCATTCTTCCGTTAGGATACATATCAAATTCAAAATCTCCGGTACCGCTCACTTGGAAATTATCTCCGGTTTGCTCATCGATCACAAGATTAAAAACCGCGCCTTTTTCAATACCAAAATTCGCATCAATCGTAAAGCCCGAAACCGTATACGAGTCTTCTTCATTATTAGTTAAAATCGCATCCGGATTTTCTTTATTCACAAATAGCACAACGCCTTCTTTTGACTCAATTTGCACTTCTGATGGTGGAAGTACATAAGTCACATCTGTATCTGAATTTACGGTGAGATCAAGTGTTACTTTGGGCAAATTGAGGTCTCCCGTGATTTGAGCATCAGCATCAAAAACGGCAGTTCCGTAAACCAAATCAAAATCATCTTTAGTAGAATTGATCGCTTTAAAGTTGGTTGCTTTAAGATCAAGATCAAAAGTTGGATTAACAAAACTTTCGGTACCAATGCTTCCATTAACAACTATTGGATTAGCGTTCTCATCTTCTACTCTAAAATTATTGAAAGTGACTCCCTCATTGTTCAAATTCAGCTCTTCATTTTTGAGAAGGAATGATGCATTGAGTTTGGTTACTTCAAACTTTGCATTATCAAACTGAAAGGCGCCTTCATATCTTGGTTCTGCAGTGGTTCCAGCTAATTTCATCGCTCCGCTGATCGTGCCGTCTGCATTTGATAGTTCCCCGAAAGATAATTTTTCAAGCGCAGCCACGTCAAAGCGATTGAGGTCTAAGTTAAGATCAATTTGAGCAGCCGTTTCATTAGCGGTGTAATTCCCTTTTAGATCCAGATCTGCCACACCCTCTTTGATCGCCATTTGAAAATCATATCCTGAATTACTTATAGAATTTCCTTGTGCGGTGAGAACGCCCATATTTGTTTCTAGTACTTCAAAGTCTTTAATATTGAGGTCTAAAACCATACCCGGACTGGTATATGGATCTTCAACAGCAAATTGACCGCTAAGTTTACCACGAGCCAACGCAGCATCAGGATTGAGCAAACTCATAATATTAGCGAGTTTAAAATTCTCAAAATTGATCCCCAAATGTTCTTTAGAAATACCTTGTAAATTATTCCCGGCGGTTATGCGCTGGTTGTTGTACGACATTTCAAAATCTTCAAAAATCGTATTGGTCTTGGTTAAAGTCACCGAATTATTCGGGTTGATCTCCCACGGCTTTTTATTCAGAATAAAATCGTCAGGATCGATTTGAATTTTAATATTGTCTTCTTCCAAAGCGATTTTATAAAGCACGTGCACCAGCTTTTCCTTATCATGCATAGAAAGAAAATCAATGTACATTTTACTGTTGGTCACCCTTCCGCCAATGCGTGTATCTTGCATATCTACCGGTCCTGCGATAAGTTCTTTCAGCCCAAAACCAAAGTCCATATTCTCTTTGTTAGACACCATTTTTAGTGCAAGACTATCTATCGTATAGCCGTTATAATTGATATAAGGCAATTGAATATCTGCATTAAGCGTGCGCTTATATTCGTCAAAATCAACCGATATATCAACCGTATCTAACTCTCTAAGATTAGGAATGAATACTTCGCCTAAAATAGGTGCTTGATGCACAGTCCCTGTAATTTTCATCAACACGGGATCCTGAATAGAGTCAAGAACGGGGTTTTTCTGCAAATAGCGTTTAAAGTGATTTTGTACCGAAGTGATCACCTGCTGCGGATTTGCATTAGATTCTAAATCCAGATTGAGAATTCTGTTGCTGATGGCTAACGAAGTCGTATCAGGCTTTACATACGCCGAAATATCAAGATCACCCAACTGATAAGCCCGGTCATCATAAACCGCTACCCCTTCATTGATCTGCGTTTGAATCTCATAATCTTCGGGATCTCCTTTAAAAGTTCCCTGAAGCGTTAAAGCTGCTTTTATATTTTGTTCGGTAAGACCTAAAGCCTGCAAATCAGCACCTATGAGATCCAGATTTATTGCAGCTTGAGACGCAACAGAATCTAAAATTACCCGCGCATCTAAGGTCATATTTAGATTTTCATCTTTATAAGCCGTTTTTAAATCCCCGGTTCCTGACTTGAACGCACCGTTGATCCCGAGATCTTTAAAGGTGTAATTATTCAGTTGAATACTGTCAATGGTGGCATTTACTGTGGCATCAAGCGTGTTTATGCTATTCCCGGCACCTTCTGCCTGCAGTTGTAATTCAACAAAGCCCAATTGCTCATTTTGCAGCAACTTGCCTAGATTGATCTGCTGCGCGCTAACGTCGCCCTTAAACTCAAGCGTATCACCAAAACTGGCATTCCCAACAAGCCTCACAATACCATCTGTAGTGGTTAAAATACTTTTTGTAGCAGCTCGGGTTGTAGTACCTTTTAACGATCCTTGCAAAGTAACTTTTTCCGGAAATTGTACACCTAATGCTTGCTCATCCACAAATCTTCCTAAATCTCGCTTAGCGCTTTTTACGGTGTACACCGGTAAATTATAAGACAAATTCTCTGGAGTAGAAGCGTTGTAAATACTTCCTTGTACTGCAAGACTTGTTTGATTTCCCCAATTAATACGTGTAGGTTTTAGATCAATAGCATCAAGTTTCCCCGAGAGATTTAAGCTTCCGCGTAGTGGTCGTTTGCTTAGGGTCGCCAGATACTCATTAGCGCGTAATTCCGGTGAAAATTTAAACAGCGTGTTTAAATTCAGGGTCAATTGCGGTATGTTCAATTTAAGCGCTGCGGAACCGGGTTCTTCAATAAACGCATTTAGGCTGCTATAATCCAGTTGAAGCGTTCCTGCTAATGCATTCTGATTAAGTTGAAAAGCGATATTATCCAGATCTAAACGTGTATCGCTTACTTGTAGGTCAAACGCCAACTCATCTAAATTCATCCCCGAAACTTCCTTAAAATCTGCACGAGTTACGTGTGCTTCTAAATTCTGGTCTTTCAAGTTTATGCCCTCTAGGTTTAGATTTAAATCAGAAAGTGCTATCGCATTCGGATTGAAACGTCCCGCACTCGGTTGCGCCCCATCAAGCGTATACTGAATTGCATTATTCTCTAAATTTATTTCGCCAACAGCAACTGTAAAAGGCGGCCAGAGTTCTTGAGAGGTTTCTGGCAATGCTTCAGCTGGTGCCTCTTGTTTTTCAACAGTTTGTAAAGCCAAGTTTACCACGGAGTTTTTTAGCAGAAAATCTTCAACCTTAATAACGTTGTTTTTGAGATCTATTTGAGGAATATGAGTCTCTAATATTGCAAGCGTTCCATCGGCGGCAATTCCGTCTGGTGTCGAGGCGTAATCAAAGGTCACATCTTCGACTACCAGTTCCCTAATACGCAAAATTGGCAAAGGAACTTCAGTAGTATCGGTTGATGGCGCGATGGGTTTTGTTTGTTTATAAACGACTTTAGTATTGGCCAATCGTACATCGCCAATATCAAAAAGCATTTCGTCAAGATTAGTTTCTCGCATTTGAACCTCAAGCGCTCCTAAATTGAGATTAGCCTGCATACCGGTAACTTGATCTGCGTAATTTAATTGGATATCCTTAAAGTCAAACGTACCCAGATTAAACTGAAGCGCTGTGGTATCTTGCGCTGTTGGTGTGGGTTGTACACTAGTAGTATCTGTCGCGGCAAAGGCATCTATCAAAAATTGATAACTATAACCACTTAAGGAATCCTTGCGTACAACATTTGCCCTGACTCCTTCCCAAGTGACATCGTCCACACTAATGGGACCGCCGGTAATTACAGACCATAAAGGGATTTCTGCTTCAAGATGTTTGCTAAACACCAAAGTATCTCCCTGAGTATCTTCGAGATACAAACCACCTAAAGAAATGTTTCCATCAAAGGTGACAAAAAGCTTATCTATACGAACTTCTGTATTGGTTTTATCCTTTACATAACTTACGGCTTTGTCAACGATGATTCCTTGTCCCCACGGACTACGAACAAAAAGCACTAAGAGTATAAACAAAAGCAAAAGCACTCCTAAAATTTTTCCTAAGATCTTGAGGATTTTGAAAAGGATTTTCTTGCTTTTTTTGCTCATAAAGTGGGAAATGCTTAGGCTAAATTGTTTTAGCTTCAAAAAGCTAAAATACTATTAATACCAGTGTTGACCGTGCCTACAAGTATTAAAACCTTGTTATAGTTTTCAGTAGAAGCAGTTAAAAACGATTTGATAACGTTTTAGAATTTTTAAATTTTGAAAAAATCGAAAACTATGAGTATTAAAGAAAAAAGTAAAACAGATTATAACGCAGATCTTACTAAAGAAGATTTAGATCTTTTAAATCAAAAAAATGTGCATAAAGATGGTGGAGTTGATGAGCAGCTACGCGATCGGGAAAAACCTGTAGATTTTACCGGCAAAGATCTGGATATCCCAACCGGAGAAGACCGTTCAAATATGAAGGACGAGGAAAACAAATTGTACAGTCAAGGAGGTTCAAGAAACAACAACCTCGAGGAGCAGAAAGGAGAATTATAAAATTGAAGAAAGCGGGTCTATTATAGACTCGCTTTCTTATATATTTTTCAATCGCTTACTCTTCCTTAACGATCATAATGTTGGCTTTCACTCCGGTCAGTAGATTCCATTCATTAGAGCTAATAACGTTTCCTGAATCATCATAAACCGTGAAAGAAGCGGTGTTGGGTCCTGAAGAGCCTTGATTCAGTGCTTTAAACGAAATACGGTTGAATCCCTTTTTTAAAGGAAGATAAAAACTAGACCAAGTCTCTGTTAACCAAATGCTAGGCACAACAACTTCGTCGTTCACTAAAACAGCCACGCGATCCCCATCTACAAATTGATAATCTCTACATACAATTTTCACTTGCTGTGCGCCACTATGAAAAGTTCCAAGATCTTGATCTGATTGATGTGCAGGTGTATCAGATTTATCGCTTTTTCTATTTGCTTCACGCTCATTCATCATATCTGTATAGCGTTGCCCACTATCAGCAAAATCTTCTCGCTTTAGCATATAAAATTCGGCAGATTCCGGCGCACGCAGTTGCGGGCGCTCGGTAAGCTTTCCGTCAGGACCTATACTTAAACCACCTCGTGAAAGCGGGATATCTGGCTGAGCTTCTGAATCTAATGGAACCGGCGTGGGTGTTCCTGCAGTATCTACCACAGCCGGAATTTTAAAAGAACCTTTTCGGCTATCTACTTGCGCTTGAACCATAGAAAATGACAATACAAACGCACCGACCAAAAGATATTTTAATCGAAATAGAGTATTAAAGCGAAGTTTGTTGCTCATCAAGTTCAAAACGTTGTTATTCTTAAATACGAATTTATGCTGAATGTGTTGCAAATAGATTTACAAAGTTACAGCTATTCTAAAGAACAGAAATCGTGCCAACTGCATTTTTAGACGCATTTCAATCCTTAAATAATTCGTAATTATTCGTATCTTCAGTGGGTAAATAATCAGTTTTAGCTATGATAAATTATAGATATAAAAAATATCGCATTTTCAGAGGAAGCTTACTCCTACTCTTAGTGTTTTTAATTCAGCCTTATTTAGGGCTAAAAGTGGTTGCGCAGGATACACAGAAAATTGTGGAATATAAAGGGACAGTAGTTGATGCACAAACCGGAGACGCTTTGCCTTTTGTAAATCTTGAAATTGCTGGTACCAACATTGCCACCGTGACCAATAGCGAGGGAAATTTTTCTCTAAAACTTGACGAGGCTATGCCCAATGCAAAAGTTGCGATCACCTACTCCGGTTATAAGAAGCTTTTGGTCATCTTAAAAGATCTCGCGAAAACAAATAATGAAATCGCACTGAGCGCACAACGCTTTGAGCTGGATGAAGTGAGCATCAGCCGACCAAAAGATGCGTATACTTTAGTAGCTAAAGTTTTTTCTAATCGAAATCAAAATTATTTAGATACCGAAACGAATATGACCGCTTTTTACAGAGAAGCCATCAATAAACGTAATCGAAGCGCATCACTGGCCGAAGCTGTAGTTGCGATTAAAAAACGCCCATATACCAATGCAGGTTCAGACTTGGTGGGCGTCTATAAAGCGCGAAAAAGTACCAATTACAATCGTTTAGATACTTTGGCGATTAAATTACAAGGCGGACCGCTCAATGCGCTTTATGCAGACCTGATCAAATATCCTGAATATTTTATGACGCCTGCAACCTTATCTAATTACGACTTTTCATTTGGCGAACCACTTATCAATGATAGCAAAATGGTTTATGTGGTAAACTTTAAACAAAAAGAAAACATATTAGATCCGTTGTATTATGGTAAACTTTACATTGAAGCAGAAACATTTGCGCTGACCAATGCGATCTATAATATGAATGTGGAAAATCGCAAACGTGCATCAGAACTTTTTGTAAAGAAAAAACCCAACCGTGTAAAGGTTTACCCTTCCGAAATTAGTTATCGGGTAGATTATCGCAATACAGACGGTAAATGGTATTACAGTTACAGCAATGTACAGCTGGAATTTGTGGTAAACTGGAAACGTAAACTTTTTAATAATAAGTATCGAATAAAAAGTGAGATGCTTATAACCGATTGGGAAGAAGAGCTAGGCGCACAAAACATTACCAATAAAACTAAATTTAAGAGCAATACGATTCTAGCTGATGAGGTTTCAGGGTTTAGAGATCCTGATTTTTGGGGGTCTTACAATGTTATTGAACCCGAGAAATCCATTCAACAGGCTATTGATAAAATACAGCGACAAATACGTAGAGAATAATTGCTAAGAAAACATACGTTACAAATAGAATCTTATTCTAAAGTAAGTCTCTGCTATTGATATCTGTAAAAGGCCTTTTAAGGACAAGGCACATTAATTGATAAGTTTTTAAATATTCACTTAAAAACATATCATTATGCGAAATTCTACTTCCATTCATGCAGGATCAATGGCAGATATTGCCTTTTTAATGCTCATTTTTTTTCTTACCACCACGACCATCAATACGGATCAAGGTCTTGATCAAACGCTACCGGAAGATTGTAAGACCGAAGACTGTGCAACCAAACTGCTAGAGCGAAACATTTTTGAAATTCACTTAAACGATCAGGGTACCTTCTTAATTCAAAATAAAGTTTCGTCTAAAGAAGAACTCGCAAATCAACTTATTGATTTTGTTGAAAACCGAAGCGATAGTATGATCGCTCCTGAAAATCCAGCAGAGGCGGTAATTCGGCTTGAAGTCTCCCGTAGCAATTCCTATAAAAATTATGTCTCAATAATGGATGAAATTAAAGCAGCCTACTTACACATGCGAACGCAGTACAGTCAAGAAAAATTCAGTAAAAATTTTAGTGATTTGAATGCAATTGAGCGTAAGCTCGTGTTGAAGCAGTATCCTCTTCAACTTTCTGAAGCAACCAAGTAGTTAAAGTCCGGCACCGAGTAAGCTATCTTTTTTGAGCTCTTTTGCTATAACTTTTGAGAACTGGCTAAGGTTATACGGTTTGGTGATCACGTCATTCATTCCGCTTTCCTTAGCTTTTTGTTTGATATAATTAGCTTCGGCAGCCGTAAGCGCAATAATCGGAATGGTTTTGTCAAACACCCTGATCTCTTTTGTAGTTTCATAACCATTCATACCCGGCATATTGATATCCATCAATATCAGGTCGAAATGATGCTTACGCACGCGCTCTAAGGCTTCTTCGCCATTTTGAGCCTCAAATACCTGAGCATGTTGCTTTTCTAAAACACGACGCGTAACCATTCGGTTAATCTTATTATCATCTACGATAAGAATACGCTGATTGGTTAAATCGGTTAAAACTTCCTCCTCTTCAGCTTCTCCTTTTTTACGTTTTCCTATAACTTCTAAAAGCGTTGCTTCCTTAAAGGTAATGGTAAAGCTAAACGTACTTCCCTTGCCCGGTGCACTAACCAGATGAATATCTGAGCCCATTTTGAGCAACAATTTTCTTACAATAGGCAAGCCGAGACCGGTTCCTTTATTCACGGTGTTTACGTGATCAATCTGACTAAATTCATCAAAGATCGATTTGTGCATCGCTGCCGGAATTCCAATACCATTGTCCTCTACTTCAAAATAAATGGCGTGTTTGCCATTAGCCAAATGATTACTGCGCAAGCGTAATGCAATAACACCCTTCGGCGTAAACTTTACTGCATTACCAAGAATATTCAGTAGTATTTGTGAAATACGTCGTGAATCTCCTACTACATAATTAGGAATAGAAGAATCAACATCACAAATGATTTTACAATCAGAATTTTTAAGACTGTTCTGATCAAAACTATTTGCCAATTCTTCTGCAAGCAATTTTAGATTGAAAGGCTTCTCAATAAATTTAAAGCTTTCATCCTCTAGTTTTGACAAGTCTAAAAGATCATTTATGATCTCAAGTAAGTGGTCTGCACTAAATTTTAGCGAACCTATTTCTTCTTTATATTCTTTGAAAGCTTCACTTTTTTCTAGCAACGCCACAATACCAGTCACGCCATAAAGCGGTGTTCGCATCTCGTGACTTAAATTAGAAAAGAATTTGGTCTTTGCTCGCTCACTTCTTTCGGCACTTTCTTTAGCCTGCTTAAGGTGTTTGTTATTGACTTTAAGATTGCGAATTAACCCCAAACGTAACTTCTCGCTATAAAATAGATACGCTAAAAAGAGCACCATTAAACCGATTATGGATCCCAATAAAACCGACTGGGTTTTCTTTCGCTTAAGGTCTTGATCTAAAATCTCTTGTTTTAATTCGGCATCATTACGCTCTCGTCTGAGTTCTTCGGCTTCTAATCGCGCTTGTGCCAGCTGAACGGTCTCTTTAGTTTTAGTGAGCTCTTTATTCTGATAGTAATCAAAGTACTTTTGATGCACCTCATACGCTGCTTCGGGCCGATTGTTTTCAGCTAAAAATTGAGCGTATTTGTTATAAAAATTAAGGGCCAGATAAGACATTTCAAAGCGCTCTATAATATCATAAGCACTGTGATAGTAGCTCAAAGCTTTATTATTAAAGTCTAATCCTCTGTAGTAATCACCCCATAAAATATCTAGATATGCCTTAGGATCATCGTATCTTAAAGTATCTGATTTATAGGATTTTTGAGCCTCTTTAAGATAAGGATACATCATCGTGTAGTTTTCCTCATCTCTATAAATCTCGGCAATATTTAAAGCCGCATCATTAAATTGATTGCTATTAAGCCTACGCTGAATCACTAAAGATTCCTTATACAATTTAAGCGCATCGCTTCTTCGGTCTGGAAAATAGGATAAACTGGCAGCGAGATTGTTTAATCCCCAAGATATAAGCGTATCATTTTTAGAAAGCTTCGCATAGTGCAAGGCTTTTTCTGCATAATCAAGCGCAGGAATAGTATCACTTAACTGATCGTATGTAAGACTGAGATAATTATAACCGTGAAAAAGAAAACCATTTTCACCCTTTTTAGAAGCTTGATTAATTAAAGTAGATGCAACTTCAATAACACGATCATATTCGTGTTGCTTGTTAAGTTGACGCAATTGACGCAACTGCTTCTGCAGAGAAAGCTTTTGAGTCGAGTCTACATCATGAGCCACAATAGCCGGACGTACAACGCTAAAGCAGAACAAGAAAGCAACAAATATAAAAGTTGGGTGTAGGTTTTTCAATTACATCATTTAAGTAACCGGGGCAAAAGTACAAATTTTATCGATTAAAAACACTTTTGAACACAATTTTAATTCTTCAACTATCTAATTTCCATTAGTTAAGTATAAAAATTACACTATAAGGGTTTTTGGTTTCAATTAGTAAGAATTAAGCTACTTTAAGATAGCGTCTACTCCTACAATTACAGAGAAATTACCAGAATTAATTGGTCTATATTTGCACTCATAAAAATTGCCAGAAATGAACATCGTTCTGAATCCTACTTATTTTCCTGATATAATTACCACTGCTGCTCTAGTACAAGCTACTGAGGTTCGTTTAGAGGTTTGCGACAATTATCAAAAACAGAGTTATCGCAATCGCATGCATATAAGTACTTCTAACGGCACGCTACTTTTGAATATCCCAATCAAGCATACTAGGACTGAAGGGCATAAAAAGACCAAAGACGCTTTAATAGAAAATAACTTTTTGTGGCAGCGTCAACACTGGCGTTCTATTGTTATTGCCTATCGTACTTCTCCCTTTTTCGAATTCTATGAAGATGATCTTTATCCTATTTTTCATACACCTTATGAAAATCTGCTGGAATTAAACAAAGCTACAATAGCGTGTATTTTAGAAATGCTTGATGTTGAAATAGATTTTACCACCACCGCAGAATATAAGAAGGAATATAATGATCAGACTGATTTACGCTTTTTAGCAAACGCAAAGCGGAAAAACCGATTAGCGATCCCTGAATATCGTCAGGTATTTAGTGAAGAAAATGGTTTTACACCACATTTGACGGTTCTTGACCTTATATTTAACTTAGGTCCAGAAGCGTTACCCTATCTTCAAAGCCTGGACTTAAAGTTCTAAAACGGCCATTATAGGAAAGTGATCTGAATAGGTCACGTCAAAATTCTCAAAAGCGCGCACCTTAAATTCCGGATCTGAAAGGATAAAATCTATACGCAGCGGAATAATATCAAAAATAAAGGTTCGGCCAAAGCCACTTCCCTGCTCTGCAAAAGCATCGGTTTTTTCTCCTTTTATCTTATTATAGGTATACGAGAAAACGGTGTTGTTAAAATCTCCCGCAACGATCTTTTTGTAAGGGCAAGCCGCTTGATGCTCCAGAAACAATTCCACTTGATCTTCCTGCTTTTTAAAAGCCCTACCCAGACGTCCAACTAATGATTTTGTATTTTCTTGCTCGAGGGCTCCTAATTCAGGTGTAAGCGCCAAAGATTGCATATGCATGTTGTAGATACGCAGGGTATCTTGCTTTTTTACAATATCCACAAAAATGGCATTGTTAAAAGTACTTTCAAAATCCAACGAACCTTGATTGATTATCTTATACTTTGAATAAATAGCCTGAATACTACTTCGGGTATTTGCATTAACACCAAAATAGTGATACGGATAATTTAAATCAGGTGCGCCGTGATTCGAAAATTCCTGATAGCATACGATATCAGGATTTGCTTGTTTAACAAGCGCTTCGTTTCCCGCCTGAATCGTATCTCTGCTGAAAGATTCACTTCTGAAAACATGCGCATTATACGTTAGAAGACTGATTTGATCTTCTGAAGATTCAAGCTCCGCCGGAAGGGTTCCCGATTCAATTTTATACAACGTGGTGTTATGCAGCATCCATAATACCAAAACCAAAATAGACAGTAGCATTTGCCTTTTAAATAGCAGCAACCAATATACCGCAAAAGCTAAATTAACGGCAATAAGCACCGGTATAATGAGTGTAAGCACCGCTATAGGTGGAAAAATCTTTGGTGGATAATATGGCAGTAAATAACCTACTAAAAGAAGTAACGCAAAGACGCTGTTAATAAGAAAAACAAATTTATTCCAGAGGTTTAAGTTTTTCATCAATTGTCTTTTCCGGCCTTAAATAAGAAATCTTTTTCTGCTTTAGAGAGGCTATCATAACCACTTTTGCTTATTTTATCAAGAATAGCATCTATTTGGGCTTGCTGTTCATTTTTTGAAACCCGAGAGCCTGAACGATACGTGCTTTTTTGTGCACTGGCCTGATTCTTATAAACCGTTTTCATATTGGCTTTTTTAGCCGACTTAGGCTTCGATTTAAAAAGATTAACAACACTATCAGCTAGACGCTCCCACCAGAGACCAATGTCATTACCCTTACTCAATTGCTGTGCGTAAACATAGCCAAAAATAGCTCCACCCACGTGTGCCAATAATCCACCTGCGTTACCTGAACTTGGTATTTGGATCAAATCTGTAAGTACCACAAAAACACCGATATGCCATAGTTTGACATTGAAAAAAATCACACGGACTTCAGTATTTGGAGTATATGCGGCAATAAAGATCATTATGGCTCTTACCGCTGCGCTTGCTCCTACGAGGTAAGCACTTGAAGTAATTAAAACCGGAAACAGATTATAAGCCAATACAAAGAGCACACCTCCGGCCAATGCGCCTAACAAATAAATAGTTAGGAAACGCTTTTCAGTAAAAAGATTGAGCACGATCTGACCAAACCAATACAGGATAAGCATATTCCAGAAAATATGCCAAAAACCTGCGTGCAAGAAGGCATACGTTAACAAAGACCACGGCTGAATGAGCAATCGGCTTAAGTCTGTAGGTAAACTAAACCATTGACTAAAAATAGATCCTGAATTCAGCATCCATTCTAAAAGCATAAAACTTATCCAGACCAAAACGTTGATCACGATAAGTTTTACGACAATATTTGCCGTTTTGTATTGATAACTTAAGCTTGGTCCTGCCATAGATTAATACCAGCGTTTGTCGTTAAAACTATTTTTTTTCCAATACCACATCATTATAAATCCAAATATCGCTCCACCAATATGCGCAAAATTGGCAATGTTTGCACCAAATATTGAAAAACCGGTCACTCCCGAAAACAAATCGAGCAAGATCAATCCCGGGATAAAAAACTTAGCTTTTATTGGAATTGGTAAGAAAATTAAGAATAATTCAGCATTAGGGAATAACATTCCAAAGGCCACTAAAACACCATAAATTGCTCCTGAAGCACCCACAGCAGATGTCGAGAATGCTTCGATCATTCCTCTCACTTTGTCCGGCTCATTAATATTAGGATAACTGTACTGACCAGATTGTTGAATACTCGTAAATGCTTTATTTACGGTATCACTAATTTCTGAAGGCGTTAAGCCTGCATTGATCAAAGCCTCATACCCCGCTTGATAATGGTAATAGCCCACAAGTGTATGAATCAAAGCTGCCCCTAATCCTGCCGAAAAATAAAAGAAAATAAACTTATTACGTCCCAAGGACTGTTCAACCGGCCCACCAAAAGCCCAAAGCGCATACATATTAAATAGAATATGAAAAATACTGCTCTGATCGTGCATAAACATATGCGTCACCGGCTGCCAGAAATGAAAATTAGGATTTTCAGGGAACCACAGTCCAAACAGTTGCACTGCGTTAGGTATTAAAAACTGTGACCCCAGAAAAAAGATCACATTGATGATTAAAAGTACTTTTACAGTTTCGGTTATTCTACCCATTAATCTGGTTTGAAATGTTTAAACGCCCATAAGCGCTTTTAATTATGCGTTAAATTTACGATCCAGCTCGTCTACTGTAAGCGTAATAAACGTTTTTTTAAGAAAAGGAGACAAGGTTGGCTCTGTACACGCAAAAAGTTTATTTACTAAATGCTCTCTAGAAAGCTCATCTAACTTTTCACCGGTTTTCACTGCCATACTTTTTGCCATACTCTTGGCGAGCACATCAGTCTGGCTAAAACCGGTATCCGGAACCTCTTGTTCCACGTCGCTTAAAAGTTGTTCTAGCACAATAGAAACCTCACTTTCTTGAATACTCGCAGGAATTCCTGAAACTTCTAAAACGCCGGCCTCAGGCATACTTAAGGCGAAGCCTGTATTTTCTAAAGAATCCTTTAATTCTTTTAAAATATCAATTTCTGAAGCTGAAAAATCTAAACGCAGCGGAAACAACAACTGCTGACTTACCGATTCTTTTACGGTAATATTCCGAAGGAATTCTTCGTACAATACCCGTTGATGCGCTCGACTCTGATCTATGAGCATCATCCCGCTTTTAATCGCGCTTACAATATATTTATTATGTAATTGATAAGTGTTTGCCGAATCACTTTCGGTCTCCTTAGCCTCACTAAAGCCTTTACTCTCCTGTTCTACAAAAAGCGATTCGGCCTCCGGCTCGTTTTCAATTTCAACGTGACTAAAATTGCTGGTGTCGTTTTTTCTATCAAGTCCGGCATACAAATTTTCCCAACCGGCAACACTTTTCTTTTCATAATTTGGAGCACTGCTAAAACCGCTCGTTTTCACTTTCTGCTCTTGCTCAAATGGATTGAAATGACGATCCACTTCAACTTTAGGCACTTGAGCTTCCTTGTTCTTGTACGAGTATGGTGTATCCATATTTGACTCTCGATTAAAATCAAGAATGGGCGCGATATTAAACTGCCCCAGACTGTGCTTAACGGCAGCTCTCAAGAGGGTATAGATCGCGTGCTCATCTTCAAACTTCACCTCGGTTTTAGTGGGGTGAATATTGATATCAATGGTTTTAGGATTTACCTTTAGATAGATAAAATAACTGGCACGAGCGCGATCAGGAAGCAAACCATCAAACGCCGCACTAACCGAATGGTTGAGATACGGATGCTTAATAAAGCGATCGTTTACAAAGAAAAACTGCTCCCCTTTGGTTTTTTTTGAAAACTCAGGTTTAATGATAAACCCGTCGATATTTACAATTTCTGTTTCTTCAGAAACAGGAACCAATTTCTCATTCGTTTTAGGGCCGAAAACTCCCACGATACGCTGACGCTTATTCGTTTTAGGAAGGTTGAAGAGTTCGCTGTCATTGTGATACAGCACAAAAGCGATCGCCTCATGTGCCAAGGCTACGCGCTGAAATTCGTCAATCACATGCCGTAATTCAACAGCATCTGATTTTAAAAAATTCCGCCTAGCGGGAATATTAAAAAACAAATTTTTTACCGCTATCGAAGTTCCTTTGAGTGCTGCACAGACCTCTTGATTTTTTATTGTACTTCCTTCGATTTCAATACGCGTTCCTACCTCTTCATCTTCGGGCTTGGTTTTGAGATCTACGTGTGCTACCGCAGCGATAGACGCTAAAGCTTCCCCTCTAAACCCTTTAGTGCTTAACGCAAAGAGATCATCTGCAGCAATGATTTTTGAAGTAGCATGACGCTCAAAACTCAAACGAGCATCTGTGGGACTCATACCCTTTCCGTCGTCAATGACCTGTATTAAGGTTCTTCCGGCATCTTTAACCACTAATTTGATAGTGGTCGCTCCTGCATCTATAGCGTTTTCTAATAACTCTTTTACCACCGAAGCCGGCCGCTGCACTACTTCTCCAGCAGCAATCTGGTTGGCAACGTGATCAGGTAAAAGTTTTATGATATCAGACATCTGGTAGTTTTACATAAACACCCATAAACGTTCAGCAAAATAATGCTGACGGAAATGGGTGTGAAAAATTTTTAATCGATACGGTTTATGGGAAGCAACAACTAGCCAAAAAATATACTTAGATCAAAATCGATGATGTATAAAAAGAGAAATACAAGAACCAATAAGATGATCAACGTAATCTTGTTTGCCCGTTCATCTTTATTGTATTTGAAGTCGTCCAAGGCCGTAGTGAACTTTTTCTTAAGACCTTTATTCTCTAAGGTAGCCTTACGATACTGATCAAATTTTGACTCTAATTTAAACGGACTCCCTTCTCCCTCGTAATAGCGAGGACTGTAGCTGTATTTCTTGTTTTTGCGTGTTTTTAAAACTCCCATAATTCCTAAATTTCAAAGTTACAATAAAAGGAAAGCGTATAAAAACAACTTTCTCTTAGATGTGAAATACAAAAAGCATTCCAACTAAGAATATAGAGAATTCTTTTTAAAAACGGGCGTTTTTGCGCAGTTGCGCCATTTTGATCGCAGCCACAGCAGCCTCAACTCCTTTATTTCCGTGTTGACCACCACTGCGGTCTACGGCCTGCTGCATCGTGTTATCAGTAAGCACGCAGAAAATCACAGGAATATCACTCTGAATATTGAGATCTTTGATCCCTTGCGTTACGCCTTCACAGACAAAATCAAAATGCTTGGTCTGCCCTTGAATCACGCTTCCTACTGCGATAACAGCATCAAGCATATCGTAACTCTGTTGCATTTTTTTGCATCCATAGATCAATTCAAAACTTCCGGGAACATTCCATCTTACGATGTTTTCCTTTTTTACACCGCAGTCTATAAACGTGTCAAAAGCACCTTGAAAAAGACCTTCTGTGATTTTATCATTCCATTCTGAAACAACAATCCCAAACCGAAAATCTTTCGCATTTGGGATTGTTGCTTTATCGTAAACAGACAAGTCTGTTGTAGCCATATTTATATTTTTAATTATTCAGCACCTGCAACGCCTAACAAAAGAGGTACTTCACCAGCTTCTGCAGATTCGCTATAATCTTCTTCAATTCTGTTTAAGAAAGAAACAGCTTTATCATTTTCATTTAGAGAAATAGCAACCTTTGCTGCTTTCAATAAGAAACGCGGTGCAACAAAGTTATTTTCACTTTTAGATGCTGCTTCTTCATAATAAGACAAGGCTTCTTCAGGTTGATCAAGCTGCATAAAAGCATCACCGATCGATCCTTTAGCTAGAGGTGCTAACATCGCATCCTCGCTTTCAAAAGCGTCTAATTGATCTATTGCTTCTTGATACTTATTTGTATTCAGATAAGCCATCCCCGCATAATAATGAGCAAGGTTACCTGCTTTTGTGCTTCCGTAGTTATCAATAATATCTAAGAATCCATATTTACCTTCACCTCCAGAAAGCGCAAGATTGAATAGAGAATCTTTTGCTACGCTACCTTCTACAGCTTCGTTAAAATAGTTTTGTGCTTGATACATCTCGTTTGACGCTTCAAGTTCTTTAGGCTCTTGAATGAATTTTTCAAACGCCAAGTAACCTAAAACGGCAACAACGATAACACCAATACCAATAAAAATTGGCTTCTGGTTATTTTCAACCCAAGCTTCGGTTTTTGAAGCACCTTCATCTAAGGATTCAAAAACTTCTGCAGTTGTGCTTTCTTCTTGCACGTGCTCCTCTACTTCTTCTTTAGTCTTGGGTTTGTAACCTCTTTTTTGATATGTTGCCATACTTTAACTTTTGTTGGGCGCAAAAATAAAATTTTTATTGAATATTAATAGCGTATTGTTTTGTTATTTTTCAATAATTTGCAAGCGCTATCACACTAAAACAAACCTTTATTTATCAAGGGTTTAGCGCGTTTCAAACCTCATTTTTGACTATGATTCTTAAAGCCTTATCGCTTATTAACTATAAAAATTTTGAATCTGCATCCTTTACATTAGATGCTAAAATTAACTGTTTTGTGGGTAATAATGGCGTAGGAAAAACTAATGTGCTTGATGCGATTTACCATTTAAGCTTTGGCAAAAGCTATTTTAACCCAATCACTACTCAGAATATTAATCACCAAGCCGATTTTTTTGTGATCGACGGTATTTATGACAAAAACGATCGGGATGAAAAAGTAATCGTAAGTGCTAAGCGGGGACAAAAAAAAGTGATCAAGCGTAATGGCAAAATCTATGAGCGATTTTCAGACCATATTGGTTTTTTACCTTTAGTGATAATTTCGCCTGCAGACCGGGATTTGATCATTGAAGGAAGTGAAACCCGCCGGAAATTTATGGATGGTGTGATCTCTCAAAGTGATAAAGCCTATTTAGATACTCTTATAAAGTATAACAAAACGCTTTCTCAACGGAATGCTTTACTCAAATACTTCAACGCTAATCATACGTTCAACGCAGATACACTTTCCATTTATAACCAACAAATGCACGAGCTGGGAACGGTGCTGCACAAAAAGCGTACGAAGTTCTTAGAAGACTTTACTCCCATATTTAAAAAGCGATATGCGGCAATAAGCGGAGATAAAGAGGCGGTAAAATTGAAATACAAAAGTCAGCTTAACGATGCTCCTTTAAGTCAATTATTTGAAGAAAACCTCAAGAAAGACCGTGCCTTACAATACACAAGTGTGGGCACACACCGCGACGATTTAAGTTTTAAAATAGAAAGTCATCCTATCAAGAAATTTGGTAGTCAGGGTCAGCAAAAATCATATCTCATTGCATTAAAACTGGCACAATTTGATTTTATCAAAGCACAAAGCAATACGACCCCAATCTTATTGCTAGATGATATTTTTGATAAATTAGACGAAAGCAGGGTGACGCAAATTATCGACTTGGTTAATGATGATAATTTTGGCCAACTCTTTATAAGTGATACGCACGCTGATCGTACTGAAGCTATTGTAAAAGAAATTCACCAAACCTATAAACTTTTTAAACTTTGAAGAAAACCGGATTCTTTATACTTGTAATACTTACTTTAATTGCCTGTGGAAAAAACGATCCTAAGGCGCAATTGCAACATCTGAATGGCTATTGGGAAATTGAAAAGGTTGAAACGCCGTACGGTGAGGATAGAGGCTACAAATTTAATGAGCGCGTAGACTATATTGAGATTGAGGATTCTGTAGGATTTAGAACCAAAGTGCTTCCGCGTATTGACGGGACTTTTGTGAACAGTGAAACCCAAGAAAAAGTAACAGTTAGAATAATAGATGATTCCTTACGTTTAAACTACAGCACCCCGTTTGCTGAATGGACAGAGACGGTTCTGGAAGCAAACGACGAACTTCTTAAAGTTAAAAACGATCGCGGAATGATCTATTCTTATAAAAAATTTGAAAAAATAAATATTACCGATTAATGGCACAACGTGACGCAGATCCTAAATCTATAAAAGATGTTCTCGGAGCATTTGTTGAAACTAATAAACTACAAAAAGGCTTTGATAAAGTCAATGTCGCCGATGCCTGGCGGGATGTGATGGGTCCGGCAATAGCAAAATACACCACACAGATCAAGCTTGATAATGACCGACTCATAGTGCAATTAAGTTCGTCTGTATTGCGCGAAGAATTGAGTTATGGGAAAGAAAAAATTATGCGCAATCTCAATGAAGAATTGGGCAAAGAAATTATTACAAAACTTGTTTTAAGGTAGTTCTAGACCATAAAAAAGCGGCTCACTGAGCCGCTTTTTTTTTATTGACACCGCCAAAGAGATTAACCTCCCTAAGCTTGCCTAAAATTTGAAATTTATTGTTAACAATCGCTCAAGTACTCTGCCCTGAGTAAATATTTCAATTTCTAATTGTATTAGAACATCTCTCTTCCTGAAAAGTGAAATGCACCTTCAATTGCTGCATTTTCATCGCTGTCACTTCCGTGGACTGCGTTTTCACCTACAGACTTAGCATACATTTTTCTGATTGTTCCTTCTGCAGCATCAGCAGGGTTAGTAGCTCCTATAAGCGTTCTAAAATCTTCAACTGCATTTTCTTTTTCTAAGATAGCCGCAACAATAGGACCTCTGCTCATAAACTCAACAAGCTCTCCGTAAAAAGGACGCTCACTGTGTACTGCGTAGAATTCTTGTGCATCTGCTACAGTCATTTGAGTTAATTTTAAAGCTACGATACGAAATCCTGAAGCTGTAATTTTTTCTAGTATTGCTCCAATGTGTCCATCTTCAACAGCATCGGGCTTAATCATGGTAAACGTTCTGTTTGTTGCCATTTTTTGTTTTTTAATAATTTCGCTAAAGCGGAATTTTCTGTTTTTAAAATCGCTGCAAAAGTAATTCTTTTAATTACAAAAGCTAAAGGCTTAACGATTATTAATAGTCTTGTTGTAATTCACCTAAGATTTCACCACCTACTCCTATGATTTTCATAGCAATACGATTCGATTCTAAGTCAACATCTACCATTCCATAACTGCGCGTGCTTACTACCTTACCTACGCGATACCTATTAGGTTCCCCGTCATACTCAATATACGAATGCGTAAGTCCGCTAGAAGTAAAGTCGATCAAAGGGTAATCCAGACCTTTGACTTTTTTCCTTGAGAATTCAGAAATATGACGGTCACCACTCAAAACCAAAACAGCCTGCGCCTTTGATTTATTCAAAGCCTTTTCAAAACGTTTCACCTCTTTAGGCAGATTTCCCCAGGTTTCAAAACCATGTTGAGCGCTCAGCAGCTGAATACTGCTCATTATGATTGTAAAATCTGTGGCCTCGGCAAGTTCCTCTTTAAACCACTTCCACTGCGTTTCACCTAAAATAGTCCCTCTTTTAATTTTTCGATACCGCTTTTCGGGATTGATTGAAGGTGCTAAGTCGGTTCTAAAATATCGAGTATCAAGTACAATAATTTTGATGGTTTTACCGGCTTTAACAAAGGTTCTGGCGGTATATACGCCTTCTCTGCTACGCGCAGGAGCATCTTTAGGTGTTCCTATAAAATCTAAGAACAACTGCTGACTTTGCTGCTTTTTAGCATAGGCTGCTCCACCATCATTAATGCCATAATCGTGATCATCCCACGTGCCCATAACCGGTAGCTCTTCAATAAAATTGCGGTATGCAGTATTGGCTAATTGTTTAGCATACATCGCTTTCATTTTATCCATATCTTCAGTATCTGCATAGATCACATCACCACCCCAAATAAACAGATCAGCGTTGCGAGCATTCATATCTTCCCAAAATGGATTGGGCAAATCAACCTTATTACACGAACCAAATAGAATTTTAAAATTAGTGCTCGTTTGTGCCAAAAGCGCGCTGTACAAATTGAAGCACAGCATCAAAGCAAAAAATGCTTTTATTTTCAATCTCATAATATTTGTGTTTGGCCCAAAAATAAGGCATCTCACATTAAGCCTAGATGAAGAAATTGTATATTCGCCTCCTATGAAAGCATCAGAATTAGCTGTTCTTAAAGAGCTATTGGCTACGCCTAAAAAAATTGTGATTGTTCCCCATAAAAATCCAGACGGTGATGCTATGGGATCTACACTGGCACTCTATCAATATTTAGTAAAAACAGGACACAAAGCACACGTGGTCTCGCCTAACGATTATCCTAAATTTTTAAAATGGCTCCCGTACGAGGATACGGTGGTCAAATTTGATCTTCAGAATAAAAAGGCGGTACGGCTCATCAATGAGGCTGATCTTATATTCACATTAGACTTCAATGCGCTTTCACGAGTTGCCGAAATGGAACCTGCCCTAAAAAACGCAAGTGCCCAATTTGTGATGATCGATCATCATCAACAACCTGATGATTATGCTGTTGTAACTTATAGTGATACCAGTGTTTGCGCTACCTGCCAGATGGTTTACCATACCTTTGAGATGCTTGGAGTGACTGATCTCATCGATGCTGATATGGCCACGTGTTTATACACAGGAATTATGACCGATACGGGGTCGTTTAGATTTCGTTCTACCACGGCTACAACGCATCAGGTGATCGCTGCTCTTATTGCTAAAGGCGCAGATAACGCATTGATACACGAGAAGATTTATGACGCCAATAATTTCTCCCGAATGCAATTGCTGGGTACTGCCTTGACAAACCTGCATCGTCTTGAAGAATACCGTGCAGCTTATATTACCCTATCGCAAGAAGAACTCGACGCGCACGATTATCAAAAAGGAGATACTGAGGGTTTTGTAAACTACGGCTTGTCGCTTGAAAACACGGTGTTAGCATTAATCTTTATCGAAAATAAGCAAGAGGGAATAATTAAGATCTCTTTGCGTTCTAAAGGTGATTTCTCTGTGAATTTAATGGCACGTGAACATTTTGAAGGTGGTGGGCATACCAATGCCGCCGGTGGTAAAAGTGATCGCTCATTAGAAGATACTGTTGCTTATTTTATTAGTATATTACCTCAATACAAAGAAGCTCTTAATGAATAGATCAATATGCGCACTACTGCTGATTCTTTTTGTGATCAGTTGTAAAACTCCAGAAGCCAGGAGACCGGTAAGTCATTCTTCAGGCTCCTATATTGACGCTTCTATTGCGCGCAACAAAAAATTGAATAAAGCAGAAGAAACAGCCATCAAAGAGTTGATGGCTCAAAATCCCGAAGTTGAATATTTCGCTTCAGATAAAGGCTTTTGGTATTATTACAATACCAGAGATACTACTGCTTTGCCCACTGCGCAAACCGGAGATTTGGTGACTTTTGATTATGAGATCAATGCTCTTAACGGCGCTTCAATTGTTTCTAAAGCAGAACTAGGCACGCAGACTTACCAAATAGAACAAAGCAATCAAGAACTTATTTCAGGCCTCAAAGACGGCTTAAAGCTTATGAAAGAAGGTGAGACTGTGACTTTTTTGCTTCCATCGCATAAAGCTTTTGGGTACTATGGTTTTGAAGATAAAATAGGTTCAAACCTTCCTATTCAAACTACCGTTACCCTTAACGATATTAAACCCGGAAATTCTGAAAATTAATTATGAGGAAAGCCCTTCTTTTTACATTCTTAATTCTTTTTGCGCTTGTTTCTTGTTCTGATGAGCAATACCCCGATCTTGACAACGGTTTGTATGCCGAAATCAAAACCAATAAAGGGACTATGGTCGTTCAGCTTTTTTACGATCAGGTGCCGGCGGCAGTGGCTAACTTTGTATCTCTTGCTGAAGGAAACAATCCGCTTGCTGATTCTATTTACAAAGGGAAACCCTATTATGACGGCATCAAGTTTCACCGAATCATCAAAGATTTTATGATTCAAGGCGGAGATCCCAACGGAACCGGTAGTGGCGGTCCCGGATATAAATTTCACGATGAATTTAGTCCTGAACTTAAACACGATACCATCGGCGTTTTATCTATGGCCAACTCGGGCTACGGAACTAACGGTAGTCAGTTTTTTATCACGGATGCCCCTACTCCACACCTTGATGGTTATGATGCTGAAAATAACCTTAAGAATTGCGAGAATCCTCAAATAGGCTGTCATACGGTATTTGGGCAACTTGTTCTTGGTTTTGATGTTTTAAAAGCGATCACCGAAGTTGAAATGAAAGATGCGCGCCGCGGAAAACCTATGCGTCCTGTCACGATGGAATCGGTACGTATCATTCGTAAAGGGAAAGACGCGAGACACTTTGAAGCTCCTGAAGTTTTTACGGAAGAAATTGATAAACGCGCCGAAGAACTTGCCGAAGCCGCAAGAGCTAAAGAGCAATTGAAAGAAGAACAACGCGCCCTTTTTGAAGAACAGCGTCAACAGGCGGATACCTTAGAAAGCGGACTAGCGATCTTTATTTCCGAAAAGGGAAGCGATGAAAAACCCAAACGTTCGCAAATGGTCAAAGTAAATTATGCAGGGTATTTTGAGGATGGCGAACTCTTTGACAGCAGTATGAAAGCTTACGCTGAAAAATGGGATATGCAAACCCGTCCTAAAGAAGAAATGTACGGTCCTACTGAAATTCCATATGGTCCAGAAGCTCAGATGATCGCTGGTTTTAAAGAGGGCGTGCAACAGCTCAATTACGGGGACAAAGCCACATTGTTCATTCCTTATTATTTAGGCTATGGTGAACGCGGTTACCGTATTATTCCGCCAAGAACCAATCTGGTATTTGAGATCGAATTGGTTGATGATCGCGAAACTGAATAAATAATAAACCGCCTGAATTGGCGGTTTTTTTATGGATACTATCCATAATTATCACATCGCAAAACCGCTCACTTTCCTCCCAAATGTTAATACAAGGGGGAGCTATCTGTTAAGCTCTTCTAAAAAATCAGCTTCTTTTCCTTAAATGCGATGAATTGGCAACACCTTTGCCTATACTTGTTTGTTCATATAAAAAGAAACAACAATGATTACATTCAAAAAGAATATTATAACTCTAGCATTAACCGGAGCGCTTGTAGGTGGTTTAAGTACCGCTGCAAAAGCACAACAATTACCGGCTGTTGCTACTGCTCAAGCGCAAACTACGATCAGTACTGCTGAGCTTACAAAATTTGCTGATGCATTTCAAGAAGTACAGGTAGAAAACCAAGCTGCACAACAGGAAATGATGGGCATTATAAAAACCGAAGGTTTAGATGTGCAACGTTTTACCGAAATTCAAAAAGCACAAATGAATCCGGAAACTGAGGTAGAAGCAACAGATGAAGAGTTGAAAAAACACGCTGCTGTAGTTGCCGAATTAAAAAAGATGCAACCTGCGTTAGAGACTAAAATGGCGGGCATCATTGAAGAGCACGGCTTAACTTTAGATCGTTACAAAGCCGTAGCAATGGCACTTCAACAGGATAAAGAACTTCAGAAGAAGTTTCAAGGAATTATGATGAAGAAACAAACAGAAGGATAAATTCTGAACTGCATAAAATGAAAAGGGAGCTGAAATTCAGCTCCCTTTTTTTTATCTCAAAATTTCCGACTATTTCTTCACCGGAATATCTTTTAAAATTTCCTGCACAAATACCCAGAATTTCTGTACTGAAGAAATACTTGCACGTTCATCAGGCGAGTGCGCTCCGCGTATGGTAGGACCAAAAGAAATCATATCCATCTCCGGATAATTTTGCCCTAAAATTCCACATTCTAAGCCGGCGTGACAGGCGGCAACGTGAGGAGCTTCGTTATTTAAGTTTGTGTATTTTTCAACCAAAACTTTTAAAATCGGACTGTCCATATTAGGCTTCCATCCCGGATATTCTCCTGACAACTCCACCTCGCATCCTATAAGTTCAAATACACTGCGAATGGTATTGGCAAGATCTGTACGCGAAGATTCTACAGACGATCGCGTCAAACATAAAACCTCTATATTTCCGTCCTTTACATTTACGCGCGCTAAATTATTTGATGTTTCTACCAGCCCCTCAATATCAGGACTCATACGGTAAACACCGTTCCAGGCCGCTTGTAAAGCTTTTAACAAACCTTCCTGAACCCCAAGATTCATAACGGTTTGAGGTAACTCTTGAGCTTCTAATGTAACAGTTAGATTTGGTTCTAAGGTTTTATATTCCTCTTTAAGGGTTTCGGTAAATTCTGCAATATCTGCTTTAAACGCTTCGGTATGAATTTCATCAATACAAAATACAGCGATGCTTTCTCTAGGGATTGCATTACGCAGCCCACCACCGTTTATTTCAGCAATCTGCAATCCATAGTTCTCAAAACCGTCAAGCAAAAACCGATTCATAAACTTATTAGCATTGCCAAGACCTTTAATGATATCCATCCCAGAGTGGCCGCCTTGCAATCCATTAACCGTTAATTTAAAAGCTGTTTTTCCTTTGGCAACCTTTTCTTCGCTATACGTTCGCGTAGCTGTAATATCAACTCCTCCGGCACAGCCTACGCCAATTTCGTCATCTTCTTCGGTATCTAAATTGAGTAAGATATCACCTTGCAATACACCCGCTTTAAGGCCCATCGCTCCGGTCATTCCGGTTTCTTCATCAATCGTGAATAACGCTTCAAGCGCAGGGTGCGGGATATCGGTGCTTTCTAAAATAGCCATAATGGTCGCAACACCTAGACCATTGTCGGCACCTAGTGTAGTACCTTCGGCCTTGACCCAATCACCTTCTACTTTCATCTTAATTCCTTCGGTATCAAAATCAAACTGCGTCGCATTATTTTTTTGATGCACCATATCAAGATGCGATTGCATCACCACCGTCTGCCGATCTTCAAGTCCAGCTGTAGCAGGCTTTCTGATGATCACATTTCCTACTTCGTCTACAAAGGTTTCCAAGTTCAATCCTTCTCCAAAAGACTGCATAAATGCGATCACACGAGCCTCTTTTTTAGACGCTCGGGGCACGGCATTAAGGTCTGCAAACTTCTGCCAGACTGCCTGTGGCTCTAGCTGGCGTATATCTTTATTTGTCATAATAATCTGTTTTTGCAAAGGTACAGGATAAGCATTCTTCCGCTTTTAAATTCTGCTGGTTTTTAAGCTAAGTTTTAAACGTTAATCTTGGTTAAATCCTTTAGCAGCGCGTAAACTCTAATTAACTTTTACCAACTAAAATTTATACCGATGAAAAAATTAGATGAACGAAGCATAAAAGAGCGATTAGACAAATTAGAAGGCTGGGAATATAAAGACAATGCCATTCATACCTCTTTTGAATTTGAGAATTTTAAAGAAACCTTTGCAACTATGACCCGCATCGCTTTTGAAGCAGAATTACAACAGCATCACCCAGAATGGACTAATGTTTACAACACTTTAAACATATCGCTATCTACCCACGATGCTGGCGGACTCACAGAAAAAGATTTTAAGCTCGCGCACACTATTGAAGCATTGTTAGGCAATTGAGCAATCTGGTGCGCTTCAAGGTTCATTTTAAATCTCTAAATAGACTTTTGGAAATGCTGAATTTTGTTAAATTTACCGCCTTTAAAAATCCGAATTATGGGAAGAGCATTTGAGTTTAGAAAAGCTCGTAAGATGAAGCGCTGGAGCGCAATGGCGAAAGCCTTTACACGAATAGGAAAAGATATTGTAATGGCCGTTAAAGAAGGCGGTCCTGATCCTGATTCTAACTCTCGCTTGCGTGCCGTTATACAGAATGCCAAGAGTGTGAATATGCCTAAAGACAATATCGAGCGCGCGATTAAACGCGCTAGCGATAAAAGTCTAGGGGATTATAAAGAAGTGCTTTTTGAAGGATACGCGCCTCACGGAATTGCCATTCTTATCGAGACGGCGACAGATAACAACAACCGTACGGTAGCAAACATCCGCTCGTATTTTAATAAGTGTAACGGAAACTTAGGAACTTCAGGTTCGGTTGAGTTTATGTTCGATCATACGTGTAACTTTAGAATTAACGCGGAAGGTGTTGATGCTGAAGAACTCGAACTGGAACTAATAGATTACGGTGCTGAAGAAGTTTTTGAAGACGAAGACGGAATCATCATTTACGGTCCTTTTGGAAGCTTTGGAGCGTTACAGGCCTATCTTGAAGAAGCCGGCCACGAAATCCTTTCTAGTGGCTTTGAACGCATTCCTCAGGTAACAAAAACCCTTACCCCCGAAGAGGCAGAAGATGTTGAGAAGCTTTTAGAAAAAATTGAAGAAGACGATGACGTACAAAACGTATATCACTCAATGGATGAAAGCTCTTCAGGAAGTGAAGAATAAAAAGATTTCAATTTGAACGAATAAAAAAGGAGTCCATTGGCTCCTTTTTTATTTAATGTAATTCGCTGTTTTTATTTCGCAATATTCACCGCTCGAGTTTCTCTGATCACAGTAATTTTAACCTGACCTGGATAGGTCATATCGGTTTGAATTTTCTGCGAAATTTCAAAAGATAACGCCGAAGCTTTCTCGTCGTTTACTTTTTCACTTTCAACAATTACACGTAGTTCTCTACCCGCTTGAATCGCGTAAGCCTTCTTAACTCCAGCAAAGCCAAATGCGATATCCTCAAGGTCTTTTAAACGCTGAATATACGAATCCAACACCTGACGTCTCGCTCCAGGTCGTGCACCGCTGATCGCATCACACACCTGAACGATAGGCGCTAGTAAAGTTTTCATTTCGATCTCGTCGTGATGGGCTCCAATAGCATTGCACACATCAGGTTTCTCACCGTATTTCTCTGCCCACTCCATACCTAATAGTGCGTGCGGCATTTCACTTTCGGTCTCCGGTACTTTACCAATATCGTGCAAGAGTCCGGCGCGTTTGGCGAGTTTAGGATTGATACCTAATTCTGCAGCCATCGTAGCACAAAGTTTTGCTACTTCCCTACTGTGTTGTAATAAGTTTTGTCCGTAAGAAGAACGGTATTTCATTCTACCCACAGCTTTGATCAATTCTGGATGTAATCCGTGAATACCTAAATCAATTACCGTACGCTTACCAACTTCAACAATTTCTTGCTCAATTTGTTTAGTGGTTTTCTTAACCACTTCTTCAATACGTGCCGGGTGAATACGACCGTCTGTTACTAATTTGTGTAATGAAAGTCTCGCAACTTCTCGACGCACGCTATCAAAGCAAGAAAGTATGATCGCCTCTGGAGTATCATCTACAATGATCTCAACTCCGGTAGCCGCTTCGATTGCGCGAATGTTTCGGCCTTCACGACCAATAATTCTACCTTTTACATCATCACTTTCTAAGTTGAATACAGAAACACAGTTTTCTACTGCTTCTTCAGTACCAATGCGTTGAATGGTATTGATGATGACTTTCTTAGCATCTTGCTCTGCGGTAAGCTTAGCTTCTTCCATAGCATTCTGAATGAACGCCATCGCATCACTTTTAGCCTGATCTTTAAGCGACTCCACCAATTGCTCTTTAGCGTCATCTGCAGAGAGTCCGGAAATTACCTCCAGCTGTTGTACCTTACTTGCGTGTAGTTTGTCTATATCTGCCTGACGCTTGTCTAGATATTCTAAGCGATCGTCATAGTCTTTTACCTTAGCCTCAATCTCTTTGTTCAGCTTTTTATTTTTGGCAAGTTCGCTGCTCACTTGAGACTCCTTATCCCGAGTGCGTTTTTCAGCATCATTTATTTTCTTATCGCGAGAAAGAATCACTTTTTCGTGCTCAGATTTAAGCTCGATAAATTTTTCTTTAGCTTGAAGAATCTTATCTTTTTTGATAGACTCTCCTTCATTTTTAGCCTCCTTTACAATATTAGCCGCTTCTTTTTTAGCGTTGCTAACGATTTGCGAGGCATTATTTTTCTCTAGCAATTTTGCTAGTAAAAATCCCAGTGTGCCTGCTATTAAGATGACACCTACGATTATTAGTACAGTATTTCCCATTGAGTTAGTATATATATAAAAAAAGCCTACATTGGAAGTGTTTTGAGTAAACTCCTTAAAATAAATCATAGGACTAACGAGCTGATCAAGAATCCGTTCAAAGACGGCGCGCTTTTACAACTCAGACTCATCCCTCTTAAAGAATATAGTGTTGAGTTTACCAAAAAATATAACCAATGTAGGCAGTAAGTATTCTATTTTAAAGAACGTTAGGATAGCTGACTTTTAACGAGCAACTCTAAATTTTTGAGTTGTTCGATGGCTTCAGAATGTTGTCCTGCGCCGTCCATATCCTGTTGTATAGCTTTTGAAGCGAATTGCAAGGCACACATGGCCAATACATCTTGCTTATCTCTAACAGCATAACTTTGCTCAAACTTTTTAATCATAGCCTCAATTTCCTTTGCCGCTTTACGTAAGCCTTCTTCCTGTTGAGGTTTTATAGTTAAAGGATAAACCCGGTCTGCTATAGACAATTTAATTTTTAAATAATCAGACATGAGATCCTTTTAAGTCTAATCTGCAAGTTGCGCAATACACGCGTCAAGTTCTCGCATCATAGCATTTATTTTGAGCTTGGTTTCCCGTTTATATTCGTTACTGCCCAGCATTGCATTTGCAGCTTTGAGTGTACTGTATTTTGCTTCCCAGTTAGCAAGAACTTCATTTAATTCTTGTTGTTCTAGCTTGAGTTTCTGATTTTCAGCTTCTAAAAGCTCGTGATTACGTTGAAGCTTTTGGTAGCGATGCACCAATTTGCTCATAACATTTTGCAATGCATCAACACGCTCCAACAGTTCACTCATAACCTATTTTTAACAATGCTTAGTCACACAAAGTTAACATTCGCGCACTAATATCCCAATACAATCTATTTTATTTTTAATAGGTATATAGCTGACAATAATGTTTAGGTATTTAAATTTTTGGCTTTGAAGTATTTAGATATTCACGACTTAAACTAAAGATTTAATCCTTAGATCAAGACACGTTCAACCTTAAAAATTGCTGAATTACCGGTACAATATTCTACCATAAGGATACGCTAATCACTTAAAGTTCGCTTCAAATAATTATCTTAGCTTTTCTATGAAAAAATCACTTTTATTCCTTTTTGGTATCGCGGCAAATGTAATGTTTGCTCAAAACAAATTTCCGCAGGATGCTTTCATTAAACCTTTAAAAATTCCTACGGTTTTTGCGGGAACTTTTGGCGAACTCAGAAGTAATCATTTTCATAGTGGTCTTGATATTAAATCCCAACACCGAACCGGTCTTGAAGTGGTCGCCAGCGCCTCAGGGTATGTGAGCCGTATAAAGGTTTCGCATTATGGCTATGGCAAAGCTTTATACATCACGCATCCTAACGGATATACCACTGTTTATGGGCACCTGAGCAAATACGGTCCTGCGATCGAAGCTTATGTCAAACAAAAGCAATACGAAGCTGAAAATTATGAGGTCGAATTATTTCCGAATCCTGATGAGCTTGTGGTCACGCAGGGTGATTTAGTAGCTTATAGCGGAAACACCGGCGGTAGCGGCGGCCCACACTTACATTTTGAGATTCGAGATAAAAATGAGCGCCCTATGAATGCACAACTTTTTGGCATTCAAGCGCCAGATCACAAAGACCCTATTCTTAAAGACCTAGTGGTATATATCTTGTCTGATTCCAGCCACGTAAATCAATCTCAAAAGCGTCAAGAATTGCGCTTCACCAAACAACCTGACGGTACTTTTTTAGCTGAAAAAATACGTGCCTATGGTCAGATTGGTTTTGCCTTAGGAACCATCGATCAGCAGGACGGAGCAAATAACAGTAACGGGATTTATTCCATTGAAACCAGCTTTAACGGCGAAAAGTATTTGGAAGTAAAAATGGACCAATTCTCCTTTGCTGAAACACGCTACCTTAACCGAATGATTGATTACGAACTTTACGAAGGTGACCGCAAACGGGTGCAAAAACTTTTTATAGAACGCAACAACCCTTTGAGCATTTTTACTTACGAGAAGAACAAAGGTGTGATCGACCTTACCCAAAATGGAAATGCTTCGGTGTATACCATTAAAGTTAAAGATTTTCAAGGCAATACGTCAACGCTTGTGGTTCCCATTACCATTGCTAAAGAGTCCATTCTTACGCCTAAAGAAATCAAAACGACTCCATATTTCGTGGAAGCCGAGACCTACAAGAATTTTGAAGTTGGTGATTGGGAGGTTTTTATTCCGGAAGGTGCGTTCTATGATGATTATTACTTAGATATTACTGCGAATACCGATGCACTACATCTGGATGAAGATCTCATTCCGGTACATAAATACTTACGCCTGGCTTATGATGTTTCAGCCTTTGCCGTTCAAGATCGGGAGAAGCTTTATATAGGACGTGTCAATTACCGCGGATTGCTACGCTATGAAGGAGCACGCCTGGAAGACGATCATCTCACCGCCTCCATAAATGCATTAGGTGATTTTAAGGTAGGCATAGATACCAAACCTCCTAAAATTCAGTCTTTAGATTTTTCTGACGGAAAATGGATTTCTAATTTAAACGAAATCAATTTTAAAATTATTGATGAAGATACCGGTATCAAAAGTTACCGAGCGACCATCAATGGTAAATTTGCTTTGATGGAATATGAATACAAAAAGAATCAGCTTACCTATTCTTTTGGCGATGGCATAAGTGTGAGCGGTGCCAACGAATTAAAACTGATCGTTACCGATAATGTAGGCAACAGCACAACTTTAGAAGCAACCTTCTACCGAAAATAATCTATTGAGAACCACTACCCTTTTTTGCGTGCTTTGTGTGTTGCTATCCGTTTCCGGGATGGCTCAGCAAGCGATCGTACGCGGAGTGGTTTTTAATGAACAGCAAGTTCCTCAAAGTGGCGTTAACATAACGTGGTCTGGTGGCGGTACGCAAACGGATGAATCGGGCTTTTATACTTTAAGTATTCCTGCGGAAAAAACAATTCAACTTAACTTTTCTCATATTGCCTATAAAGCGATCAAGGCGCAATTCAATCTGAAAGAAAACGAAATGGTTGAATTCAATCCTATTTTGAATGCTAAGGTTGAACAAATAAGTGATGTGGTGATCACTGCCAATACTACTGATCAAATCAGCGGAATCACCAATCTTACTCCCGAAACGGTACGTAAAATTCCAGGAGCAAATCCCGGTGTAGAAAATTTACTTCAGGCACTGCCCGGCGTGAGCAGCAACAACGAACTCAGCACGCAGTACGCAGTGCGTGGCGGGAACTATGACGAAAACCTTGTTTACATTAATGATATCGAAGTGTATCGCCCTTTTCTGATTCGCTCAGGACAACAAGAAGGCCTAAGCATTATCAACCCAGATCTGGTGCGCGATATAGATTTTAGTGCAGGAGGTTTTCAGGCAAAATATGGCGACAAGCTTTCTTCGGTACTTGATATTACCTATAAGCGACCGGTAGAGTTTACAGCTTCGGTAGATGTAAGTCTTCTTGGCGCCAGTCTTTCCGCAGAAGGAATTAGTAAAAATAAAAAGTTTACGGCTATTGGCGGTGCGCGATATTGGGACAATAGTTTGCTGGTTGACGCTAAACAAACACAAACCAATTACAGACCCAGATTTACCGACCTACAAACGTATCTGACCTATACATTTAACCCAAAATTCAGTATTGATTTTTTAGGAACGGTAGCCGTGAACAGCTATAATTATGAGCCACAAACCCGGCAGACCAATTTTGGTACGCTTACAGATCCTGTTGCTTTAGTTGTGGTTTACAATGGTCAGGAACAGGATCGTTATGAAACCTATTTTGGAGCGCTCTCCACCACCTATCAACCTAACGAACAGTTAGACTTAAAATTCACTGCCTCTGCATATCACACCCAAGAACAAGAACATTATGACATCGCTGCACAATACGCTTTGGGAACGCCTAATACCACAATTGGCAGCGCAAATGCAGGCGAAGTGGATTTTACCCGAGCCATAGGTGCACAACTCACCCACGCCCGCAATGATCTGGATGCGCTTATTGTCAACCTACAACATAAAGGCCAATTTATTAAAGATGAACATCAGCTGGATTGGGGATTAAAATATGTACACGAAAATATCAGAGACCGCTTACAAGAATATGAGATCATTGACTCTGCCGGGTTTTCTGTGAGACCGCCCTTAGAAGAATTTGTCAATGAGCAACCTTATGAACCCTTTGATGCCCCTCTGGCGCCATTTACTTCCAGAAGGTCTCAAAACACCGTGAGTATCGATCGGGTGATAGGCTATTTACAATATTCTAAACGATATAATTGGTCTTCTGCAAAGGCTTGGTTTAATGCCGGTATTCGTAGTCAATTCTGGACGGTGAGTGGTTTAGGTATTGCTTCAACTTCACAGCAAGTGGTTAGTCCGCGGGGGCAATTCAGTTTAAAACCGAATTGGAAAAGCGATATGCTTTTTAGACTTGCAGCAGGAATTTACCACCAGCCTCCCTTCTACCGCGAACTGCGTAATAATCAAGGACAGGTAGTTTCTGATGTTAAAGCACAGCGCAGTGTGCATCTGGTGCTAGGAAACGACTGGAGTTTTGATATGTGGGGACGTCCTTTTACGCTGACCTCTGAAGCTTATTTTAAAAGTTTAGACAACGTAAATACGTATACCTTAGAAAATGTGCGCATCCGGTATCGGGCAGCAAATGATGCGGAAGCTTATGCGTATGGATTAGATTTTCGGCTATCGGGTGAATTTGTTCCGGGAACCGACAGCTGGATCAGTCTCGGACTTTTAAAAACTGAAGAAAACATTCAAGATCGGGGCTATATCGCAAGACCTACCGATCAGCGTTTTAAAATGGCTTTTCTATTTCAAGACTACGTGCCGCGTATTCCGGATATGAAATTGTATTTAAAAATGGTGTATCAAACCGGTTTGCCGGGAGGTTCCCCAAGTTATGCAGATCCTTACCTGTACCAAACTCGCTTGCCCTTTTACTTCAGGTCTGATGTTGGTTTTTTATATACCATCATCAATTCAGAGCGGAGTTCGTTACGTAACAGCTTCATAAAAGAGCTGAGTACAGGCATTGAGATCTTCAACATTTTTGACCGTCAGAACAGCATCACAAATACTTTTGTACGAGATGCTGCCACGCGCCAGCAATATGCTGTCCCTAATTATTTGACGCCTCGGGTTTTTAATATTCGGCTGAGCGCGCGTTTTTAAGCGATAAAATCTTTTAACGTAGCCACGACATAATCAACCTCTTCTTTGGTGTTTTCGTGGGAAAATGAAAAACGTATACTGGGTTTTTTCAGCTTATCTTCCGTCAGGAATGCGTTGAGTACGTGACTGCCTTGATCGCTTCCACTCTGGCAAGCACTACCTTTTGAACACGCAATTCCCTTTAAATCCAATTGAAATAAAAGCATCAAGGCTTTATCTTCAGGTACCGGAAGACACACATTAAGCAAGGTGTACGTACTTTTTGTACCGTCGTGACAATTTCCATTAAAATGCACATCTGGAATATGTGTTTCTAATTGCTCTTTAAAATACCACTTCAATTCTTCGATATACGCACGCTCTTCTGCGAGGTTTTCCTGTGCTTTGATCAGTGCGGTTTCCATACCTGCGATGTTGTGTACCGGCTCAGTTCCTGCGCGGCTTCCACGCTCCTGACCACCACCAAAGATCAAAGATTTTACTTTAGAATTTTTCCGAAGAAAAGCAAAACCTACGCCTTTGGGTCCGTGAAATTTATGTGCGGCTGCAGCGATAAAATCTACAGGTATCTCGCTTAAATTAAGATCAAAATGCCCCACAGACTGAACCATGTCACTGTGAAATAACGCATTATGTTCTTTAGCCAGTTTAGCCACCGCCTCAAGATCTAGCATATTACCGATCTCATTATTTATGTGCATTAGGCTTACTAATGTTTTCTCCTCACTGCCGGCAAGCAGCTCTGTAAGATGATCAAGATCTACGCTTCCGCACTCTTTGATGCGCACCATAGAAACCTTAATGTCATATGCGAGTTGTAGATGCTCAACCACATGAATTACCGCATGGTGCTCGATAGGACTTGTGATAATGTGGCGTACCCCAAGATCGCGCACAGCGCTGTTGATGATCAGGTTATCAGCTTCGGTACCACCAGAAGTAAAAACGATCTCACCCGGAGTTACGTGCAAATAATTAGCAATGGTTTTACGCGCTTGCTCTATAATTGACTTTGCTTTGCGCCCAACAGCGTGAGTAGATGAAGGATTGCCCGGCACCTCACGCATCACTTCGATCATACGCTCTAATACTTCGGGACGAATAGCGGTGGTTGCCGCATTATCAAAATAAACCTGTGACATTTTTACAATTTAGAGGCACAAAATTAAATAGAATAAAATTATTTAGTCCGCTTAACCGTTAGTAAAATGCATTTCTGTTATTTTTGCCCAAAATCGTGTATTGCTCTTATGAAAAAGATACTGCTTCTCTTTAGTTTAATCGCCTTAAATTCTTGTGACGACGGTGATATCATCGTTTCTTCTTTTGATTTTTCTGAACAAGATGTAGATTATTGTTCTACTGTAGATGATACCGAATCAGAGACCGTAAATTATATCTTTTATAAGATCAACCCTGACACTAACGAGGCGATCGCTTTTAGAATAAGTACAGACGAACCTATTTTAACTGAATTGAGTAATGAAACGGCGTATACCTTTAACTTAGGAAGCAGCTCTAACACGTTTGTTTCGTACCGCATCTTTAATAATCCCGTGACTTCAGACTATTTCTGTAATGAAGTACCACCTTCTCAACCCAGCGTTACCGAAGAATATATCAGTGCAGAAGGAACCGTTACCATTGTAACCGAAGGTGAGTATGATGATGACGATGACATTGATGCCGAATTTGAAATGACTTTAAACGGGGAGACTGATCTTGACGGCGACGGAATCCCAAACTATTATGATTTTGACGATGATGGTGATAATGTACCCACCAATCAAGAAGGTGTGGTGTTAAACGAGGATGGCTCGATCAATATGGAAGAATCGCTGGACACCGACGGTGACGGCATCCCTAACTTTATGGATCCTGATGATGACGACGATGGTGTACTTACCATTAATGAAGATGTTGACCGTGATCTGAATCCTAACAATGATGTAACTGATGTATCTATTGGCCCTGATTATTTAAATGATAACATCGCCATAGATTATAATGTAAATGCATTTAGAGAGCATACGTATAACCTAAACAATATCACACTCACCATCAACTTGACAGATCTTGTCTTTATTTCTCAAAACGGAGAAGCAACCATCAGACAGGAAGAATTGTTATTTGGAGAATATAGCGCTCCAAGTGAAACAACGCAAGTAACACCTGAGTTTCCTGAGTAGATAAATGTGTTAGTTTTATAAAAACAAAAGCCGAGTGTTACAACTCGGCTTTCTGTTTTTTAAATGGCATTAAATTGAACATTAATCCAGTTCTTCAGCGATTTTATCGTAATAGGCTTGCGTTACCACTTCCGTCCAGATTGTGGGTTGCTCGCCTCCGTATAATGCCAAATAGGTTACGTCGCTATTCTTTGTTGAAGAATGCCAGTGTTCGATATCTTTTTCACACTTGATGATATCACCCTCCTTAAGGATTACTGCATGTTTACCTCTTTCTTGGTAATATGCTTCTCCATCAACAATGATCAATACTTGAGGTGAACTATGTTTATGCCAGTCTAAAGTAGAATTGGCCTTAAAGGTTGCCTTGGTTATGTTATAACCTAATTCTGCATCATTAGCAATGATCCCGTTGAGCCAAGCTTCGCCAATATAGTGCGTATTAGGCGCTTTTACACCTGATGTTAAATAGGATGAAACTTGATATTCCTGATCTTGCGCAAAAATCGTAAGTGAAAAAATAACGAAAAGAATAGTTATTGAATTTTTCATTTTGAACGTGTTTTAAGAGGGTATTGATTCTTTGTTTGAAACATTAAAAGGTAATGAAATTATTAATATCTAGTTTGATACATTGCTGTTCTGACAATTTACCACCTAACTACGGTTAAACAGAAAATTGAAAGTTTTAATTTAAGAAGTATATAATATCACTTCTCTAATACGGTGATTTTGATGAAAAGACTTCCCAATATTCAAGAAAAGCACTTTTGTCTATTTTGGTAGTATTAAAAAACTCTTCAAAATCCCTTAAAAGTAAATTGTTATCTGTCCAATATCCATAATTATCTTCGAAGGGCATTTTTAGAAGTACTTGTGCATTTTTATCCAATCCGATTTCCCGTTGGGGAATACCTGTAGCAAAGTCTAATTCTACCAGCCAATATCTTACACCTGCAATCTTATGGTCGAAGTCTGGATTTGCTTTTGGGAGTACCGTTGACAAAAGCTTCGTAAAAAAGAGCTTTAAACTTCTTTTTAATCCACTATTAGCTTGAGTTAATTGAGCTACATTAGGAGCTTCAAATTTTATATAAATGCATTTTGTCAAGGGATACACTATCTATATTGATTTTATAACAGAACCCGTTAATAATCATTTTATTCTACTGCCAGTAATTTGAAACTACTACAAATATGTAAACAATTTTGTTGGCAATCAGTTTGCATTTTTAGCGTTCTTTTTTATAATTTTTGCTAAATCCTTAAGTTGACTTTTCCTTTCAAATTGATACAAAGAATAAAAAGTAAAATTTAATATGAATAAAAATAGAAGCATAACAATGGTTGCTGCTTTATACTTTAAAAAGTCTAATTCAAATCCATTATTGAATAAGATTGAAGTAATTATTAAAATAGGCATTAAGATTATAAGAGCTTACCAAAATAATTTAGCTTACTTGAAATTTTAATGAGTTCACCATAATCATCAAAATGAAATTGGTGAATAGGAAAAAAGAGTGGGGCAAATCCGTCCACGGTCCATAACAAGATTAAATTATCTTGAATTTCACCATTAATATTTCCAGATCTGGCTAAGGAACTTTTTAAATGATTAAATAAGTTACTATTCCTCTTGTATTTAATGATTTTAACTATATCTGGTTTAGTTGGCTTGATGATCGCTTATTTAACGGTTAAAAGGTTTGAGAATACATCATTACGAAAAAAGTTATCTACTTGAATAAAGATAATAAAGTTGCCTATTTAAACAATTAGGTAACCATCAAAAGCGAACTATGGTCGATTTAAGGCATTTACTTTTCTTATTTTTAGTTGATATCTAATGCCATATAACATTCCTATGAATCCTCCGAGATAACTGAAATTATGCATTGTTCCAGCACATATAAAATCACGTCGGTTAATTATATCTGAAGGAATATTCCATTCTATTTGATATTTTATAAGTGTAGCATAACCTACTGCGATACCCAATACTCCAATTATAATTACAATTAGAAAAGTCCGAATTGTTGCTCCGAAAGCACTTTTCCACATTACTTTGACAGTTGGCTGACAGAATCCAATAATTGCGTTTATTAAACCAAATAAAAGTCCGAACCACCAAGTAGACCAAACACCTATTAACCCTGCTGTGACTCTTGGTGTATCAAGTCCGTATTCTACAAATCCAAATTGTTGAAATTTGAATTTCGTAAAATATTCGGTCGAAATTGAGTATGAGGCTTGATTATGCAAAAATCCGTAAATCGAAGCAAAAAGTATCGAAATAGTTACGATTAAAATTAGAAATCCAATTCTTTTTATCATTCTTTTTTTCAGCTTGCTCCCATTAAATATTAAGATAAAATTACTTCTGAAACACCTTATATTCTTTACAAACTAACTTGATATAGCACTTGTATCAAGCGCTTTACGTTTAAAAGAAATACCTTCACCGGGTCGTTTTTGAGCAAGTTGGCAAATACCAAATGCGCTCAACTGCAACATTCTGGGATATCCCCCGGAAACCTGACAGTCACGCATCAACGCGATAAGGGTTCCGCTTGGAGTAAGTTGTACCGTTCCGGGTAAAACCGGCCCCGTAGTAATGCCTTTCAACGTATTAGCAAAAGTCTCTTCAAACGGGATCGCCATCCGGTTGCTCTTAGAACTCAGCATAAATAACCTCTCAAAAAGCTGCTGTTGCTCCTCGGTGCTCAACAACGCAAACTCCGGGCCGGGATAGGCTTCTATTGCGGGATCCCAAAGTTGGGTATCTTCAAAGTTTACACGAGATAATGCTTTTGTGGTGGATACTTCATCAGTAATGGCCAGAAACGCCCCTTTTTCAAGCTTAGCAGCCGTTGTAATGCCGGGATATTGACTTCGGCTACCTAATACGCTTTCGGTTTGAAAACCTCCGGAAACAGCAAGATAGGCGCGTAAACCTTTATGAAGTTTGCCAAATTTAAGCACATCCCCTTTTTGTACCCGATAGCGTTTAGCTAAACTTATGGGTTGGTCGTTGAGTAAAATATCAAATTGTGCTCCGCAAACCGCAATGTAGGTTTCGCTGCTAAACTCCAATACCGGGCCAGTCATCAGGATTTCGAGCACAGCAGCGTTGGGATCATTATTCAATAACAAATTGGCTTTTCCGGCAGAAAACGAGTCCATCACCCCGCTTTGCGGCACGCCATACTGCGCCACGCCGTATCTTCCGGTATCTTGAAGCGTGGTATAAAAACCTGGTCGTAGTACATTTATGTTAGTCATAAGTCGGAGTTAATTGATAGGTTTCTGCTTGAACTTCCTGTTGAATTTCGTCATACTTTTCTTTAGAAACCGAATAAAACTGAATGCGATCTCCCGGCGCAAACGGACAAGGAGGATCGCTTTTAGGATCGAATAAAGCCACCGGACAATTCCCGATAATTTGCCATCCCGCCGGACTGCTGTTTGGGTAGATTCCGGTTTGGTTTTCGGCGATGCCCACAGCACCTTTTAAAACCGATGCACGTGGCTCAGATTTACGTGGCATTTTGAGGCGCTCGTCCATTCCGCCGAGGTATAAAAACCCGGGTAAGAATCCTATGAAATAAAGTGTGTATTGCGGAGCAGTATGCAAGTGGATGATTTCGTCAATAGTCAAGGATTTTTCTTTTGCCAACAGCTCAAGGTCTAGACCAAATTCAGCATCATAACATACCGGTACCCGATACAGTTTTGAAGCGACTACCTCAGTTGGAATATTTTGAAAATCAAGCGTTTTTAAGCGCTCAAAATCGCTATAAATAGATTCTATTGAATTAATATAATTGACTAATATTGAGTTGTATGTGTTTGTTATTTCAACTTTTTGTTTAACTATATTTTGTACGATGTATTTCTTTACTGAAAGCAGAAATTTCAAGTTTTCAGGCGAAATTTCAAAGTCCCATTGCAGGAGTATCGCTTGTTCTCCAAGTCTGTTTATTCCGGGTTTTAGGTACACGATACGGTAGTTTTTTTTATCTGATTTTCGTCTAATTTTTGATTCAAAAGCTGAAGTAATTCCACTGCTTTTGGCGTGTCGCCGTGCACACAAATCGTATCAATTTTTGTCTTTAAAATACCACCATCAAGAGTCTTAATTTCGCTATGTTGAACCATACGCAAAACGTGGTTGATCAAGGCATTTTCATCGGCGATCACCGCATGGTTTTTTTGACGAGACACCAAGCTTCCGTCAGGTTCATAATTACGGTCAGCAAAAGCTTCAAAAAGCAACCTCAGTTTACCTGTTGCCGCACGGGTCATTTCAGAATCAAAAGGTACATACACCGGGATTTCAGGATAGGCTTCAGCCAAGACTTCCGTTAGAAATTCAGCATATTCCTTTTTTTGAGCGCACAAATTATACAATGCACCGTGTGCTTTGATATGATGCAAGGGCACTTGATATTTCAGACAGGCTTGATTCACTCTGGCAATTTGTTCTAAAACGGAGTTTTTGAGTTCTTTAAACGAAAGCTGTATTTCTTTCCGCCCAAAATGCTCCCGATCAGGAAAAGACGGGTGCGCTCCTACTCCAACCTTGTGCTGTTTCGCAAGCTGAACCACTTGATCAATAGTTTCTAGATCGCCGGCGTGACCGCCGCAAGCGAGGTTGCACGAACTGATAAGCGGCATCAATGCGGCTTCATTGCCGATGCCCTCGCCTAAATCACAGTTAAGATCGATACTTGTTCTCATAATAGTCCAAAAACGCTTAGAATTGCACGCGCTCCTAATATAAGGGTTACGATCAAAATGCACACGCTTATTACATTTTTCAGCTTAGAGTTTTGGTAGCTTCCTAAAAGCGTACTGCGATTGGCTAGCCAGATCAAGATCCCTGCGATTACGGGTAAAAGAATGCCGTTGGCCACCTGCGCAAACTGAATGATCTCTATAGGCTTGATCCCAAAAGTTGCCACACCCACGCCGAGTACTAAAACGAGCATCCAAACCAATCTGAAATTTCGCGATTTGAGATCGCCTCCCAGATTGAGGCATCCTTGCGCCACATAAGCGGCTGCAAGCGGTGCTGTGATCGCTGAAGTAATCCCGGCGGCAAAGAGTCCTAATCCTATACAATACCGCGCAGCGCTGCCGTAGAGCGGCTCTAAGCTTTGTGCGAGTCCGCTGGCACCATCCACTTCTTGTCCTGTTATGGCAGCCGCAGCAATGATCACACTCATAGATACGAGTCCGCCTAAGATCACCGCAACAATAGTATCTTTTTTTGCTGCGGAAAGCTCAGTTCTATCCTTCCATTTTTGATTGACTAAAGACGCGTGTAAAAACAAATTATATGGCACTACGGTGGTTCCTACCAAGGCGACAATCATTAGAATACTTCCGTCAGGAAATTGCGGAATCAGAGCACCTTTGAGCACCGTTAGGAGTTGAGGACCTGTGAGTATCGCCGTGATCACAAAAGACAAGCTCATCAAGATCACCAGAAGTAAAAAGACTTTTTCGAGTACTTTGTAATTGCCTATATACAATAAAATGAAAGCTATAGCTCCTATAAGCAAACTGTATCCGTTTATAGCATATCCCGCAACTTCAAGAGTGCCGGGGCTTCCTAAAGCCTGAAGTCCTAAAACGCCACCGCTTATATTTCCACCTTCATAGGCCGCGTTACCCACAACTATGGCTGCTAAAACAAGCCCTAAAACCGATTTTCTAAGAATACCTGCGGGCAGTTCATCACGCAGTACTTGTGATAGCCCCTTTTGCGAAACTAGACCAATACGGGAAGCGGTTTCCTGTAGAATAATGGTCGCAATGATGGATAAGGTCATCGCCCACAACAGGCTAAAACCAAACTGAATGCCAGCAAGTGTACAAACGGTCACCGTACCGGGGCCGATAAACGCCGCTGCCACTAAAGCGCCGGGGCCAATGTTCTTAAAGGGATTTCGCATAGATCTTGTTAAATCCTAAATATAAAAACATCTGTTTTGATTTCGGCACAAACCTTTGGCTAAAGTGAAAACCTTAATACTAGGCTAGCAGGAAAAGAAAGTACCTACTGCTCTTAACTTTAGCGATAATTAGCTAACAGATATCTGGCTAACACTAACGAGAATCTTTGATGCAGGACAAAATAAAACCCGCTAAAGCCTGGCCTTAGCGGGTTCTAATTAAAGTAATTATTGAAGGTTTACTTCTTTATTTCTTCAAGTTTCACTTCGTTGCCTTCTTTATCGAGAAGCATTACTTCGTCAAAGCCCATTTCTTTAAATTGCTGATACTGCGTTGCTGCATCTCCAACAACCAAATACGCCATTTTAGACTCATCAAGATATTTATTGGCTAAAGCTTTATGCTGCTCCAAAGTCATATTCTTGATCGTTGCTTCTTCATTCTCAATATAGTTAGGATCTAGATCGTAAGCACTACGCTCTTGTAACATTCCTAAAAGCGAACCTTGAGTTTCAAAACGTCGTGCATTTGATTTGATCAAAGCATTTTTAGTAAACTCAAGATCTTCGGGTGAAATACCATCTTTATATTTCTGAATTTCATCTCTAAAGATCGAAACGGATTCACCGGTGGTGTTGGTTCGTACAGAAGAAGATGCTGTAAACGTACCGGGAATTTTACTTCCGCTGAATCCAGAACGTGCACCATACGTATATCCTTTTTCTTCACGTAAAACCAAGTTTACATTACCGCTGAACGATCCTCCTAATTTGTAATTCATCACCTCTGCAGGATAAAAATCTTTATCGGTACGTGGCATAGAAATGTATCCAATATTGATCACCGACTGCTTCGCGTTAGGAACATCCACAAAATAAAGCGATGCTTTATCTCTGTTGTTCTCTACCGGGAATTCAGGAATTGTCACTTCTTTAGCCGCCCAGTTCTCTTTAAGACCTTCTAAGGAAGCTAATGCCTGACTTTCACTAATATCTCCCACTACGTGGAAACGACTTACACTAGGTGAAAAATAGTTGTTGTAGTAGTCTTTTAAATCTTGCATCGTGATCGCCTCAACAGACTCAACTGTTCCTGAAGTAGAATACGCCAATGGATGATTTTCTCCATACAAACGTTTGCTGTACACGCGGTTTGCAATAACATTAGGATTTGCGTCAGAACGCTTGATCCCGTTGATGGTGCTTGTTTTGATACGGGCAAATTCTTTCTCGTCCCAGCGTGGCTCTAGAAGAATTTCCTGAACCAAAGCCATCGTCGCATCAAAATTACGCGCTAGCGTATTTCCTCTTAATACTATAGATTCGTCAGTGGTGTACATATTTATGCTCGCTCCAAGACGGTCAATAGCTTCTTCTAATTCTAGCGGAGTTTTGGTTGCTGTACCTTCCATAAGAATGTCGCTCATTAAATTAGCCACTCCATTTTTATTTAGATCATCTAATAAATGACCACCTTCGATCACTAGGCTGAAGTTTACTAGCGGAAGTTCGTCTTGAACAATCCCATATACTTCCATCTCATTAGGCAATTCGGCTGTCCAGCTATCAGGAATATTAAGTTTTGGTGTTTCACCCATTGCAGGTGCAACCGAACGATCAAACTTAGAAGGTGTTTTCTCGATCTCAACGTCTGCATCAACAATTTCGGTTTCTACATTTTCGGTGATCTCTTCTTCAACAACTTCTGCTTTTTCTGAATTATCAGCGATCAGCTCCATTTGTCCTTTTGGTACAAAACTGGTCATTACATACGGTTTGCCTTTTACGTATTTTTCATAAACACGCATTACATCTTCTGCAGTAACCGCTTTGATATTCTCAATATCATCCTCGATAAATCCGGGATCTCCGGTAAACACATCGTACTGCGCCAGTTGGAAGGATTTACCTAAAACACTACTGATTCCATTATAAAAATCAGTTTCTAAACCGGCTTTAATGCGCTCGATATCTTCGGCCTTCACGCCTTCTTTTTCAAACAGCGCAAATACTTTGTTGATTCCGGTTTCTACACTGTCCAAGTCAACGCCGGAATTTGCTGTTACCGAAATTCTGAATTTCCCAGCAATTTGATCAGAGCCATTCCACGCGTAAGGTTGTGAAGCCAACTCCATATCTTCTACCAGCACGCGGTATAATGGTGCCTTTTTTCCGTCTGAAAGAATTTCACCTAAAAAGTCTAAAGCATACGCATCATCAGTGTATTGCTCTACCGTAGGCCAAACCATATTCAGCTGTGGTGCGGTCGCAAAATTATCTTCGTGATAAAAACGCTTGGTCTCGTCTAAAGTCACGTTCTGAACAGGTAAAGGCTCTACTTCTTGACGTTTTTTAATTTCACCGAAATACTTTTCTACCAATTCTTTGGCTTTGCCTTCTTCAAAATCTCCGGCAATAACCAGTGTAGCATTGTTAGGCCCGTAGAATTTATCATAAAATTCTTTTACATCTTCTACCGTAGCGTTTTGAAGATCTTCAAGTTCGCCAATGACCTGCCAGCTGTACGGATGCCCATCAGGAAATAAATTCTTGTCAATCACCCAACTGGTATGCCCATACGGATTGTTATCCACACGTTGACGTTTTTCATTCTGAACCACTTCTTGCTGATTCGCAAAAGCCGACTCGGTAACGGTATTGATCAGGAAGCCCATACGGTCAGACTCTAGCCACAATACCGTCTCTAACGCGTTGTTAGGCACCACTTCGTAATACACCGTACCATCTTGCCAAGTACCACCGTTTAAAGTACCCCCGGCATCCTGAATGGTTTTAAAGAATTGATCTTGCGGAACGTTTTCTGATTCCTGAAAAAGCATATGCTCAAATAGGTGTGCAAAACCCGTGCGCCCTTTTTTCTCGCGGTTAGATCCCACCCCATACTGAATGGCTACAGATACAATAGGATCACTTTTGTCTTGATGAAGTACTACGTTTAACCCATTCTCGAGCTCGTACTTCTCATAATCGATTGATAGTTTGGCCTCTGCGACGTCTTTATCTCCTGCTTTTTTGTCGTCACAAGAAACAAAAGTTGCCACAAACAATGACAGCATCAGTGCCATTGGTGTCCATCTTGTTTTAATCATAGATGTTCGTTTTTTGATTAATAAAATTGATTAGCATTCCTAAAACTGTTAGAAAAGACGCAATATTTTAGCCTAAGTTACAAAACTGTTAGGGTTTATTTAACGAAATCAAAAAACTGATGCATTTTATTGAATGACTAAGTTTATTTAATTGCTTACCCCAACCATCCATCACGATCTAAGCTTCGATACTGAATCGCTTCTGTGATATGATGGGCTTGTATCTGCTCTGAAGCTTCTAAGTCGGCAATAGTGCGCGAAACCTTAAGAATACGATCATAGGCACGTGCCGAAAGATTGAGCTTTTCCATTGCGTTTTTCAATAGGTTTTTTGAAATTTCATCTAAAGCGCAGTGCTGTCTTATTTGTTTAACGCCCATCTGCGCGTTGTAATTGATGCTTTCGATATCACTGAATCGGCTGGTTTGTAACTTGCGGGCTTCGGTGACTCGATTTCTGATCGCCACACTGCTTTCCGCTTTGCGTTCTTCAGAAAGTTTGTCAAAAGGCACAGGTGTCACTTCAATATGAATATCAATACGATCTAACAAAGGGCCGGAAACTTTACTCAAGTAGCGCTGCATTTCGGCAGGTGTGCTGCTCACCGGAGCGCTGGGATCATTGAAATAACCGCCCGGACTGGGGTTCATACTGGCGACCAACATAAAACTACTGGGGTAGGTTACTGTAAATTTCGCACGTGAGATTGTGACTTCGCGATCTTCCAGCGGTTGGCGCATCACTTCAAGAACGGTGCGTTTAAATTCGGGTAATTCATCTAAAAAAAGCACCCCATTATGCGCCAGAGAGATCTCTCCCGGTTGTGGATACGCCCCACCACCCACAAGGGCGACGTCTGAAATTGTGTGATGGGGACTTCTAAAAGGTCGTTGTGCCATCAAGCCCACGTGTTCCCGCATTCTACCCGAAACACTGTGTATTTTGGTAGTTTCAAGCGCTTCACGCAAAGTCATTGGCGGTAAGATAGAAGGCAAACGCTTTGCAAGCATCGTTTTTCCCGCCCCCGGAGGACCGATTAAAATAATATTATGACCGCCGGCTGCGGCGATTTCCATACACCGCTTAATAGATTCCTGCCCTTTTACATCACTAAAATCAAATTCAGGATGTTCTAAGGCATTAAAAAATTCGTTACGCGTGTCAACAATTGTGCGTTCTAAAGGTGCATCATTATCAAAATGATCAATCACCTGTGCAATGGAATCTATTCCATATACCTCAAGGTCTTTAACTATCGCCGCTTCCTTAGCATTCTGACTGGGCAGTAAAAACTTTTTAAACCCTTCCTCCTGCGCTTTGATCGCAATAGGCAAAGCACCACGTATGGGCTGCAAACTTCCGTCTAAAGAGAGTTCGCCCATAATGATATATTCTTCTAGGTTTTCTGCTTTTATTTGTCCACTTGCCGCAAGTATACCTATTGCAAGTGTAAGATCATAAGCGCTCCCTTCCTTGCGAAGATCGGCAGGCGCCATATTAAGCGTGATTTTTTTTCCGGGAATTTTAAAACCGTTATTTTGAAGGGCCGCAGCAATGCGGTAATTGCTTTCTCTAATCGCATTATCGGGCAGTCCTACCAAGTGATAGCCAATGCCTTTGTCAATATTTACCTCAATTGTAATTGTAGAAGCTTCAACGCCAAAAACCGCTGAACCATAAACCTTTGTAAGCATAATTTTTAAGTTGGTTTTCTAAAGAAACAATAATATTTCCAACTTTTGAAATTAGTTTACTGGTTTTTAATGGTTTATGTCAATCTGTCTAATCTAATTTCTATTCAGCACACCTTCGGCCCACTTACGTGCCGGTTTTCCGAAGCATTCGATCAAGTCATCTACCCCCACAACACTCCCTTTGGCTAGCCGGCCTAACAAAGCGATATTTTGGTGCGTATTTCCGCCTTTACTAATAATGCGACCATCTTCTAACGTATGTAATCCCAATTTATAGCTCACCGCATCCACGCGTTTATCAGTTCTGAGATGCGCTATTAAAGGACTACTCACTTTGGCTAATTGTGGCGCATCGATTACCGAATTAACCATCACCTGAACCACGATAGTTTTTCCATCCTTGCGCAATTGCCAACCTTCAGGCACTAAGCTAATTTCAGGATCTGCTACAAAATCAAGATTTAAAACTCCGGCTTTTATCAAAGCTATGAGTTGCTGTAAACTTTTAACCGGTGGACCATAAGAATAGCGTTTACTGGCTTCAATGTACTTTACCACATCGACCATTGCATCATCACCAAGATTCATATATGTGTAATCGTGATACAAAACTCCTAAAGCAAAACGCCACACCTGACCTAAACAGTAATCCAGGCTAATTTCGGTTATGCCGTAAGCCATATGTAAGTATAGTAGCATCGCCTCGAGCGTATCCTTTTTAGTACTTACCAATAAAGTATGCTCGGAGTCCGGCTTTTTGATCACTTGTAGGGTCAATTCAGTCAGGTCATCAGCAGATAAATCTGTGGCTTTCGCTTTGCTTCCCAGTCTCTTGTAAACGGAACTGGTGATCTGCGCGATAGCTTCTATGAGGAAGGAAGCATCACTGATAGTTGATGCATTCGCTTCAGCTTGTTCGACTGCCTGAATGAGAAGTTTTAATTCTTCTTCGGAAGGTTTAAACCAAGAATCAATTTCACCCGAAAATGGTTTAGGTACCGGCGGCAAACCATTTAAAGAAAAAGCCACCAATTCGCGCGGCGCTTCCTCTGAAGGAATATAGTTGAGCTCAACAGAATCAGCAATAGGTACAAAACTTCCGCCAAAACCTATACTCAATGCTCTTACCTGATCTACCATAGACAAGCCAAAACCACGCAGCGCAATTTTAGTTTCAGGAGTTATCGCATCGGTTTCTAAAGCACCCACGGGATACGGGTCTTTATACAGTTTTAGGTTATTTTGTTTGGCGTGAGTATCCCATAATTGCAGCTGTTCAGAATCGTACGTAGGCTGATGACCAATGGTAAGTACAATTTCATCAACCGTATGCTGTTGAGCGTCCTTGGTAATAATAATTCCGCTTTGCTCGTTAGCATCAATTTGAACAATTTCAGCGGAAAACAGTTCAGCTTTATTTTGACCTTTCAGAGCGTCATAGATGGTCAGAAATCGTTCATATAAGTAAATACCCAACTTAGAACGCGCAGGAAAATGATCTTTTGATGCGTTTGCCGGAGCATCCTTTCTATCAGTCAACCAATCTGCATAACCTGGAAATTCAGGAATAAAAATAGCACCGATATTTATTGCAGGTCTACCGGCCAGATCGTTTGATAAATTACGTTCATGAATGTTTGATAAATTGGTCTCCACTTGATCAGGCGTCCAGATTTGACCCGCCCCGGGATAGGGCGAAGCTTCAAACAATTTGACGTGTAAGTCAAGGCTTGCTTTGCTATTACTTTTGACTAAAAAAAGACTTTCAAGCGCGGCCAGCCCACGCGGACCAACTCCTACAATACCTATCGCATATGGTTTTGACACAGATTTTTTGTTTTAAAGCTTAATGCCTAAAATTAAAACTATAAATCTTAGTATTCCGTTAAGCCTGAAGCATAAGCCCTTAAGCTTATCATAAAGTTGTTATTCTAGTTTAAAAACAAAGGATTGAAGTGGTTTGATATCTACGCGCATCGTTCCTGCTTGATTTTGAACTTGAAGCGTAGCTTGCTCTTCATTATAAAGTTGATCTGTTGCTTTATACGTCCCGTCGTTGAGGTTCCATTGTTTAATAATATCCTGTGGAATTTGCAATTCAAAACCAAACGTATCTTTAGCATCAAAGTTGGTGACAATGATGAGTTTATCAGTATCAGACCAGCGCACAAAGGAATGCACCCGATCATTGTACCATTCGGTATGCTGGCGGTTATGCCAGTGAATATCTGCATAGTCCCCCATTATCGCCGAATTTTCTAAACTGAAATTCAGCAAGCGTTTATAAAAATCCCGAAGCTCTTTTTCTTCCGAAGTAGACTGCCCGCCGTCAAAGTTTTTGTCATTAACCCAACGCACTACGCTGGGCACGCTTCCGTAGTCAAAAATTGAAGTCCGTGTAGGATCGCCAAAGCCCAGGTCTTCAAGTGCCGGCTCACCCAATTCCTGACCAAAATAGATCATTGTTGGAGCCGTACTGATCAACGCCGAAACAATCATCGCAGGTTTACCTTTTGCTGCATCTCCCGCAAAAGCATCACTGGCTATGCGCTGCTCATCGTGGTTTTCCAGAAAGTGCAGCATATTATTTTCAATATCTTCCTGATACTTCAGGATTGGTGCGAAATGGTCTGTGCTTCCGTGGCCTTGCATCACATGTTTTATCGTATCATAAAGCTCCACTTTGTCGTATAGATAATCCATTTTTCCTTTAAAAATATACTCGCGATACAACTTTGGATTATATACTTCGGCCATTAGAAATGCATCAGGACGCTCCATTTTAATAGCAGCATTCATATAACTCCAGAATTCTACAGGAACCATTTCAGCCATATCATAACGGAATCCGTCTACACCTTTGCTCAGCCAAAACAAGGCGATTTCTTTAAACTGTTTCCACGAGGCCGGAACGTCTTTATCTTTCCAAAAATCAAAATGCTTCTGATGATCCCAATGTCCGGCATCTTCTGGCAACGAATTAAAATCTTTATGTCCTTCCGGACTCACGCCATAGTTTATTTTAACGGTCTCGTACCAATCATTCTGCGCAGGTTGCGCATCTCTTGCTCCATTACCTGTCCATTTTGCTGGAGACTCCGTAAACTGCGCATCTGCACTTGCCGACTTTTCGCCTAAAGGCACATATCCATATTCCCATTGCGGCACTTTAAAATCAGTTCCCGGGATGTAGTAAAAGTTGTTATTCTTGGCATATGCCACCGAAGTATCATCATTCACCCCAAAAGGAACCGTATATTCTGGAGTGTTTAAACTTTCATATTTGCGTGCCACGTGATTGGGAACGATATCTATGATCACTTTTAAACCTGCTTGGTGCGTACGATTTATGAGTGCATCAAACTCTTCAAGCCTATTTGCAGGATTTACAGCCATATCAGGATCAACCTGATAATAATCCTTTACCGCATAGGGAGAGCCGGCTCTACCTTTTACAACATCAGGATCGTCATTAGAAATACCGTATTGCGTATAATCAGTGATTACAGCGTGATGCGGAACTCCGGTGTACCAAATATGCGTTACGCCAAGCTCTTTAATCTCACTCAAAGCTTTGGCGGTAAAATCTTCAAACTTCCCTACACCATTTTCTTCGATGGTACCCCAAGGTTTATTGGTTATGTTCGTATTGCCAAATAATCTGGTAAAAACGTGATAAACTACTTTTTTCTTTGGGTCTGTATTCTGCATAGGCTCTTTTATGTGATTAGACTTGTTCTGTGCACAGCTGGTTAGAAGTATTCCAAGGCTAATTAAAAGGATATTTTTGATCATCCAACTAATTTAAAGTTATAATTAGAAAACAAATTTTATAAGATTTAAAACTAACATAAATTTAATTGCCCGCCTAAATCGATTAACCGGATTTCAGCGGTAAAAAAGGGGATATTTCCCCCTTTTGTCACAAGTAAATTATAGATACTTTTATCTCGTATTAATAATTAAAGATTAATACCGTTTATAATCTAATTATTAGGGGAATTAAATTTTAAACGCATTAATGATTTAGGGGTGAAAGGCACTCTGCGCGAGCAGGGTGTTTTTCTTTTTTACACCATTTGTAAAAAATCGAAAAATTATAAAACGATTTAGTTATATTTTAACAGAAAGAGTTGCAAATTAATTTTGTAGCTTTACGATGTCATTGACAATTTAGGGGTGAAAGGCACTTTGCGCAAGCAAGGTGTTTTTCTTTTTTAGGCCTATTTCTACGCTGTAAAATTTGCTATTCAACACCTTAGGGCGCAAAACAATTTCTTGTACAAATCCCCTATTCTATTTGATTCTTCTCTCTTTTCTTGAAAGATAAGTTGAAGCGGTCCCTGCGGATGAGAATTCTTTTTCTGAAGATTAAAAAGATGAGGTAACCTAACCAGCTGAAAATAGCTACTAAAAATAACCACAGCCACAGTTCTTTTACCGATTTGAACTTTTTATAGCGCAACTCGAGTAACACAAGGATTACAAAAAGAATTCTTAGATAAACCAAAAGATAACTTTTATAGGCGTGTATTTACTTCTGCAAGACTAACGTTTTTAATACGCATTTTAAACATCAATGTTTCAAAATATAAAAAGCGCTCAAATCGTTTACCTGATCTGAGCGCTTTTACAACAAGTTTAGTATTTCAATTACTTTAAAACCTTAAACTGAATTTCTGAGTCTCCAAAAACAGTATGCGTCTGCTTTTGAAAATCTTCCGCATCGGCTTTGTAGATATTAGGTACAAAAGTTTGTGGGTTGCGATCGATTAGCGGAAACCACGTACTCTGAATTTGAATTTGCATTTTATGTCCTTTTAAGAAGGTATGGTTTACCCCTTGTAAAGTCAGATCTACTTCGGTTTTTTGATTAGGTTCAAAAGCTTTAGGTTCACTAAAACTCTCACGGAAACGTCCACGCATTACTTCACTACGCACCATCATCTGGTAATTATCCATTTTTAAGTAGTCTTGAGTTTCTGGGTAATCCTCTGCTCCTGCAGGATACACATCTACAATTTTTACTACCCAATCTGCATCAGTACCTGTGGTAGCCACCTGAAGTTTAGCCAGTATTTCACCGGTGATCGTCATATCATCGTCTAAAACTTCGGTTTCATAAACTAAAACGTCTGGTCTGCGCGCTGCAAATCGCTGATCGTCGGTCATATATTTTCTAGGTGTGAATACCATTTTAATATCTTCAGAATACGGAACCGGCTTAGAAGGATCACTTACAAAAGCATTTTCAAAATCTGCCGAAGCGCTCTCAGTAAGTTTTTGATCTGCTCCTAAATAAAAACTTTTAGTTTCTGCTGCTTTTGGAGGCCATTGCGCATAGCTATCCCACTCACGTGAACCACTATCATACATAGAAGCTTCAGGGAAGTCAATCGCTCCTTTACCGTCATTTTTCAGGAAATGATTGAAAAATACCGTCTCGTAATTTTGCTGAAAATCTCTTGAAAGATTATCTCCAAAATATACATTTCCTATAGCTTGGCGCTCACTTGAACGCGCCCAGTCACCATGACTCCAAGGCCCGTAAACCAAGATATTATAGTTATCACTGGTCTCCTCGATCTTTCTGTAGGTATTGAAAGGTCCATAAAGATCTTCGGCGTCAAACAGTCCGCCTACAACCATTACGGCAGGCTTGATATCATTTAAATGCTGAATGATTCCGCGACTTCTCCAGAACTCATCATAATTAGGATGGTCTTTAATTTGCTGCCAGAATACATTATCTTCTTTGTAATACTCGTCTAAATTGGTCAACGGACCTGCATCTAAGAAAAACTGATATTGATCTTGCGTAGGAAGATCAGGAAACGCATACCAAGGCTTGGTTACCGGTTCCTCTTTCATATAACCGAAAAGCGAAATCGCTCTCCAGTAGCTTTCTAGAAATGCTCCGTTGTGATGGAAATCATCAAAGAAAAAATCAGAAATACATGCTTGTGGAGAAACTGCCTTGAGCGCAGGATGCTCACTCAGCAAAGAATACGTCGCATAAAAACCGGGATATGAAATTCCCCAAGTTCCCACATTTCCGTTGTTATTGTCTACATTCTTTACGAGCCAATCAATCGTATCGTAGGTATCGCTGGCTTCATCAACTTGTTTTCCTTTTTTACTCGGAATATACGCGCGCATATTATCGTAAACGCCTTCACTATTCCAACGGCCACGCACATCTTGCTGTACAAAGATGTTACCTTCTTCAACCATAAATTTATTAGGTCCTATTCTGCCTTTATAGTTTTCTTCACCATACGGCGCGCAGCTGTAGGGCGTACGCATCATCAAAATAGGATACTCTTGTGACTTATCTTTTGGCGAATAAATTGTTGTATGCAAAAGCACGCCATCACGCATTTTTATTTTGACTTCTTTCTTGTCGTAATGCTCGCGCACATATTCTTCGGTTTGTGCTTGTATGCTGCTCACAACAAGCAAAAGCACCGCAAATACTAGATTTTTGACTTTTTTCATTTAGTAGTGTTTATTTAATCATTGAATTTAGAGATTCCATCTTCGAGCCAAGCTTCAAACTCATCTACATCTGGCGTGTAGCCCACAGGCGTGTTAAGTTCGTCTTCATTATGGTCCAACAACACATAATAGGGCTGCGCATTGATCTGATATTTTTCAATCTGAAAATCGCTCCATTTATTTCCCACGGTTTGAATGCGTTTGCCGGTAACTTTACTTACATACTGTTCTGCTTCGGGCAGTTCTTCCTTTAGATCTACAAATAACGAAATAAGGACCACGTCGTTTTGTAATTTTCCAAGGATTTGAGGTTCACCCCAAACGCGTTCTTCCATCTTGCGGCAATTAACACAGGCTTTGCCGGTAAAATCTATTAGTACCGGTTTATTTTCTGCTTTGGCATAAGCCATTCCTGCATCATAATCAGTAAAAGTCACCAATTGATACGGACCAAGTTCGGCTTCTTCCGGTAGTTCTCCTTCGGTTAAACCTGCAACACTTCCTTTAGAATATCCCACACCATAAGGCGATTCACTATAATTTAATGGCGGCGGAAATCCGCTGATCAATTTTAAGGGTGCACCCCACAAGCCGGGAATTAAATACAGCGTGAATGATAGGACGAAAAGCCCTAAAATCAATCTTCCTGAAGAAATATGCGGCAACGGACTATCGTGCGATAATCTAATTTTTCCGAAAAGATAAAATGCCATGGCACCAAAAATAGCAATCCAAATCGCTAAGAATACTTCGCGTTCTAAAATATGTGCCTGTAAAACCAAATCGGCATTGGATAGAAATTTAAACGCTAGTGCTAACTCCAAAAATCCTAAAACCACTTTTACTGAATTGAGCCAGCCTCCTGATTTGGGTAAAGAATTCATCAACCCGGGGAATAAGGCAAACAAAGCAAACGGAATCGCGATAGCTAATGAAAACCCAAGCATTCCTAAAATGGGCGCCAGACCACCTTCTGATGCGGCTTGTACTAATAAGGTTCCTACAATGGGTCCGGTACAACTGAAACTTACAATGGCTAAAGCCAAGGCCATAAAAAAGATACCTATAATTCCACCGCGATCTGCTTTTCGGTCTACGGCGTTAGCCCAAGAATTGGGTAACATAATTTCAAAAGCACCAAAGAACGAAACTGCAAAAATTACGAGGAGTAAAAAGAATATCAAGTTGAACCAAACGTTGGTTGATAAAGCGTTTAAGGCATCTGCGCCAAAAATCCCGGTAACCAATGATCCAAGCAATACGTAGATTACCACGATGAAAATCCCGTATAAAATGGCATTTCTACGACCGACTGCAAGATTTTTACTCTGCTTGGTAAAAAAGCTTACCGTCATAGGAATCATTGGAAATACACAAGGTGTAAGCAATGCCAAAAATCCGCTTGCAAACGCAACAAAAAAGATCGTCCATAAATCTTGTTTTTCTTCTTTTTTTACAACCTCTTTTACCGGTTCAATCTTTTCTACTTCTTCCTGAACGCTACCATACGCCTGAAAATCATTGAAGTCTTTAAAAACCTTTCCGTTCTCTTTGACGAGGTCAAATACAATGTATTTTTCCTCGTTGATACACACTTCTTTACACACCTGATATTTCAAGATCAGCTTGACAAATTCAGTGGTTTCTTCAGCTTTTATCTTTTGGGAAAGCTGCGCGGTTTCTGAGAAAAATGTTTCATCTACCTCAAAGATCTCACTGTAAGCTGTTGTGGTCTCACTTTCTACGGTAGGTCCTTCTAAGGAATAAGCTTTACCGGCTTCGAGGAATTCTAATTCTAAAGGTAAAGATCCGCCGGGATCTGTAAACTGCGAATACACATGCCATTCGGGCTCAATGCTCGCATTTAATAACAATGTATATTCAGATTCACTTGTTTTATCTACTTGAGCCGTCCATTGCGCCGGATTTTGTGCTCCGGCTGAAGGTCCAAAAGCTTGTGCATTTCCTGTGAGCGAGATCAATAGCGTTACAAGAAGAAAGCCGTATTTAATCATAGTATGCGGTAATTTTTAAAAATTGAGAAGTATTAGGGGTTACTTTATAGCGATCGTCAGTTCGTGCTCCTACGACCCAGATGATGTCTTGGTCGTTACACAGAAGCCAAACTGACTCTTTATCTAGAGTCGAATATTTTAAGTCTTTAAAGAATTTACTAAGCTTCTTTTTCCCTTTTAAGCCAAATGGATAAAACCAATCGCCTTCCTCCCATTTTCTTAATTTAAGCGGAAAATCTAATTGGTCTTTATCAAAAATAGCTTCGGTTGCCGTTGTTTTTGAAAATTGATCTACAGCTTCTTTTTTGATCTTTAGATTGTCTAGAACAAGGTTTGCGTCTTCCTCATTCCATAAAACAACTTCGTGTGTTTTTTTGTGTTCTGTAAGTAGTAATACCTCGCGATCTTTTATAAGACGGTGATTTTTTGCGGAAACATATTTACCGGGTTCAGCATCTAGCAAATCATAAATATCATCCCAAGCCGTAAATTCAAAATCCTTAAGTAATTGATACAAGACCGCCTTGGTATTTGGCGTCTGCTTCAGCTTCTGAATATTTAATTCGTAGCCTTTAAAAGACTGATTTACGATCTGAGAAAACAGCATTGCCGTGTAATCTTCAAGTAGAAGTGCAACTTCTTTTAAATGCTGTTGACTCTTCTGAAACTGATTTAAAAATTGGGGGGCTGCTTCTTCTATCGCAGGAATAGCGTGATGTCGTAAATGATTGCGCAAATATTTATCTGAAGCATTGCTGCTATCTTCTCGCCACTTGATCTCATTGGCCTCTGCATACGCTAGAATCTCTACTCTGCTGAACGGTAACAAGGGACGAATTAATTGCTCATTATGCGCAGTAATGCCAGTGAGCCCATCTATTCCTGAACCTCGACTTAGGTTGATGAGAAAAGTCTCAAGATCATCTTTTGCGTGGTGCGCAGTAGCGATATGCGCTAACCCATTTTTTTGACAAAGCTCCTCAAACCAATGATACCGCAATTCGCGCGCTGCCATTTGAATGGAAACCTTTTGATCCTTAGCATACGCTTCGGTATTAAAATTTTGAAGATGCAACTTAACTTGTAATGCTTCGGCTAGTTTTTCAACAAAAACCGCATCTGCATCGCTCTCGCTTCCGCGCAGCTTAAAATTGCAATGCGCCATCTCAAAATCAACATCACAAGCTTTTAATAAATAGGCCAAAACCACACTGTCTAATCCCCCGCTTATCGCTAACAAAACCGAAGTTTGTTTCAATCCATTAAACTGAGATTCTATATGCTGATTAAACCTTTTGATCATAAAAACACTTGGTGTTCTCGCTATACGCTTTTAAAATTTCAAACCAAATCAGCGACGTTGCCCAGCCTTTAGTTGGACGTAAAAGTAAAATGTTTTACTAGTACGCTTTTTCTAGGTGTTTGCGCTCTTGATTATCGAGTAAATATACAATTTAAGGCCTGTTTTGCAGCAAAGCTCAGCGCAAGTTTATTTAGTTTCTATTTAACAAGGAATGGAAGCCGAAGCGGTCATTTGATACGCTTAAAATTGTATTTTTAATCCTGATGCTTTGTAACAAGAGTTACGAGCACATCAAAAGCTACGGTCTATATTTGCCGATATTAAACCTCGAGGCAAGGCCGAAGGTACACGATGAAATTAGTTTTTAACATTGAACTACGTCTCAAGGCAGTATCGCTTTGGCTGTGGTTCTAAAATTGAATATTTGAAGAAATTCTTCCCCATATTTGACTGGTTACCAAACTACAAGAAAAGTTATCTGTCTGGTGATATTTCAGCAGGAATAACTGTTGGAATTATGTTGATTCCGCAGGGAATGGCATACGCAATGATCGCTGGTTTACCTCCGGTTTTTGGGCTCTATGCTGCTCTTTTACCTCAAGTCATTTATGCTTTAATGGGGACTTCGCGTCAAATTGCCATCGGTCCTGTGGCTATGGATTCGCTGATTATTCCTTCCGGATTGGGAGCGCTTTCGCTTAGCGGGATTGATGAATACATCGCGATGGCGATCTTTCTTGCGCTATTTGTTGGGATCATTCAGATCCTGATGGGATTTTTAAAAATGGGCTTTCTCGTCAATTTTTTGTCTAAGCCGGTGATCAGTGGTTTTACTTCTGCGGCGGCATTGATTATTGGTATAACACAACTTAAACATTTGTTAGGAATCAGCGTCACCAGCAACAGGACCTTGCCAATTATAAAGCAAACGTTGGCACAACTTGATCAGATCAATCCGGTTGCAGTGGCTGTTGGCCTTACAGGAATTGGCATTATGCTCTTGATCAAACGTATTAATAGCCAGATTCCGGCCGCTATTGTGGTGGTGGTTTTTGGAATCGCTCTGGCCTATTTTACCCCACTTACTAATTATGGTTTGCTATTAGTAGGTAAAATTCCGCAAGGACTACCCGGCTTTGATATTCCCACAGTGCCTTGGGAAGATCTCGGCCAGCTTTTTACACTTGCCCTGGCGATGTCTCTTATTGCTTTTATGGAAGTTGTTTCCATAGGTAAAGCCTTAGAAGAAAAGGTCAAATCCAATACGATAAAGCCCAATCAAGAACTTATCGCATTAGGAACCGGGAATATAATCGGTTCGCTGTTTCAATGTTATCCCACCACCGCGGGTTTTAGCCGGACCGCTGTAAACTTTCAAGCCGGTGCAAAAACAGGTATAGCGGCATTCATAAGTGCCAGTCTTGTTGCACTCACATTGCTTTTTCTCACACCGGTGTTTTACTATTTGCCTAATGCAATTTTGGCTTCGATCATTATGCTTGCGATCACCAGTCTGATCGATTTAAAATATCCAAAGGAGCTCTATAAAAACCAAAAGGATGAGTTTTTTCTTTTAGTGACTACATTTATCATTACGCTGTTTGTAGGCATTCAAGAAGGAATCATTCTTGGCGTTTTATTTTCATTACTGCTAATGGTTTATCGAACTTCAAAACCACATATGGCTGTTTTGGGTCAAATTAAAGGCACTACTTATTTTAAGAATATCAACCGTTTTGCAACCGATATTATTGACCGAAAAGACATCCTTGTCGTGCGTTTTGATGCGCAGTTATTCTTCGGAAATAAAGATTATTTCTATAAGGAGTTGAAAAAACACATTAAAGCTAAAGGACCGGACCTCAAAACGATCATCATTAATGCCGAAGCGATCAATTACATTGACAGCAGTGCGATTTACATTTTAAAATTTGTGATCTTAGAACTGCGTCAAAAGGAAATCACGCTGATGATCGCCGCTGCCACAGGCCCTACACGAGATATCCTATTTAAAACCGGAGTAACCGAATTACTAGGTGCCGAAAACTTATTTGTTCGTGTTGTGGAAGCTGTTGAATTTATTGACGGCGTACATCCGCGTACCGAAATTGAAGATCGCGTCTCTCGACAAAAATTCTAACTATTTAAACTTATAGGTACCGGCCAGGATCGCAAACTGGTGTGGTTCATTTCCTTTTATTTCACCTTCGGTATAATTCCATTTTAGACCTATAGCATAGCGTTTCTGTGAAAAAAATACACCAACGTGTCCATTTAAAATACTGTGATTTACCAGATTTTGCGGAACTACTTTTTCGCCTTGCGCATTGGCGTTTTCTATGGTCGCATTAAATGCTGATAAATTCATATTAAAACCGGCTTCGAGAAAAATTTCGGTTTCACCATTACCTAGCAAACTCTGTTGCCGTGCCACAGAATGCCCAATTGCATTAAACTGCCCAAACCTAAAATAAAGACCTTGCTCAAAAAAGGTAAAGATATTTCCTGCGGAAATTCGGCTTAAACTGTACAGGTTGAGCCATTTTTCAGTAAAAATATCCTGAGCATAATTAGCCCTCAAATTAAAACCAAACTGATTCGGGATCTGGTCTTCCCATTGATCAACAAAAATATCCTTAGAAAATTTTTGATGAATAAAATTCTGAATATCGCCGGCGTGAACAGCTGGTCCTAAAATCCCCAGATCAACTTTTAATTGTAAAAACGCGTTTTCAAATCCGTAGTTATTCGCAAAATCTAAATAGCCCCAACCGGCATAGGGCTGTCTGGTTTTTACAATTTGATAGGTACGCGCATAATCTGGAGTGTATGCTTGAATATGCGCCGCTATATAATTACTGAATGCCTTTTTATTCGGAAAAAGCTGAGTGATTAAGTTGGTTTGTTTGGGTCGCCAACCAAAACCTAAATGAATTCCGTATGTATAATGCCAATCTGTACGTGTGCCAAAAATCGTAAAATCATTATCGTGACCTGCCAGCACTTCGTATTTATAGGCGGTGTCTTGCTGTGCTTTCAGTAAAAAAGGAGTCATAAAAAGCCACAGGGCAATACCGATTTTAACAATCTTCATTGGTCTAAACTAAACAGTTTTAAATTTAAACATAACCGCTTTCATAGGTATGTCAAGATTTGATTAAATTTAAAAAGCACAATTCCATTCTATAAAACTATGTCACAAGCAGCAGTTCTGGCGCAAAGACTACAGGAAGTAATTCTTGATGGTACCTGGATCGCCAACACAAATTTTAAAAAGGAATTGAATACGACCTCATTGGCACAGGTTTCCAAACCTATTAGATCGTACAATACTGTCGAGGTTCTTGCGCAACACATTCATTATTATATCGCAGGTGTAAAGCAGGTTTTTCTTAGAGGTGAACTTAGCATCAGCGACCGATTTAGTTTTAATTTTGAGCCTTTACAAAATGATCAGGAGTGGCAGAATTTTCTAGCACTTTTCTGGAAAGATACCGAAGAATTGATCGCATTAATCCAACCGCTGAGCGATGCCCAACTAGACGCTATTTTTGTGAAAGAAGCATACGGAACTTATAAACGCAATATTGAGGCACTTATTGAACACAGCTATTATCACCTGGGACAGATCGTACTGCTGCTAAAAACCGAAGCATCAACGTAATTTTAAAGCCTTGAAACCGACCTATCATACGTGGAAAAATATCTAAAGATCATACAGGACTCTTTTACGGGTTATTTTAATTACCTGATAGAAGAGATCACCAATCCCGGGTGGACCAACTATTTCTACTGGCTGCTTGGATTGTCTTTACTTGTTTTTGCTTTGGAGATCATTATTCCCTGGCGAAAAAAACAGCCTATTTTTAGAAGGGGTTTTTGGCTTGATGCGTTTTATATGATCTTCAATTTTTTTCTCTTCTCTTTAATTGGTTATAACGCGCTTTCTAATGTAGGTGTTGAACTCTTCAATGACTTTTTAGGACTTTTCGGAATAGATAATCTGGTGGCGATCGAGGTTCAGGACTTTCCGGTGTGGGCCCAACTTTTAATCATGTTTATCATCGCTGATTTTATCCAGTGGAATGTACACCGAATGCTACATCGTGTACCGTGGTTGTGGAAATTTCATCAAGTGCATCACAGCGTCAAAGAAATGGGTTTTGCCGCGCAGTTTCGGTTTCATTTTGTAGAAACTCTAGTTTATAAAAGCGCGCAGTATATTCCGCTGGCGATGATAGGTTTTGGGATCGAACAATTTTTTGTAGTGCATATGTTTTCGGTGTTTATCGGGCATTTAAACCACGCCAATCTCGATTGGAGTTACGGTCCGCTGGGTTATGTGTTGAATAATCCGCGTATGCACATTTGGCATCACGCTAAGGCACTTCCACCGGAGCATAAGTATGGCATGAATTTCGGTTTGAGTTTGAGCATTTGGGACTATCTTTTTGGCACCGCATACGTTCCTAAAAGCGGAAAAGATATAGAGATAGGTTTTGATGGCGATGAGCGCTTCCCGCACGATTTTACGGGACAACTCACCTACCCTTTTAAAGAGCATTCTCAAAAGTAGATCTACTCCAATTCTTCGACCATTGGATGGCACGAATTTTCAAAATTTATGAAAGACTTTTAACAAGAAAACCTAGTGTTTCCGGCGGTCCAAACCAAGATTGGGTTGTAATTTTATAGCAAGTAAAAGCAGCGTATCGCTTTTGCTAAAATTCTCCAATACCTGCTCTCATGGATGTAGAACTTCTCGCCCGAATACAATTTGCCTTTACAGTAGCTTTTCACTATATCTATCCGCCTTTGAGCATAGGAATAGGCCTTTTAATGGTGGTTTTTGAAAGTTTATACGTTAAAACAAAAAAGGAAGATTATCATATTCTCGCAAAATTTTGGACTAAAATCTTTGCACTCACATTCGGGATTGGTGTCGTTACCGGTATCGTAATGGAATTTGAATTCGGTACCAATTGGGCCACCTATTCCCGTTATGTAGGAGATGTTTTTGGTAGCGCGCTCGCTGCCGAAGGTATTTTTGCCTTTGCTCTTGAAAGTGGTTTTCTTGGCGTTTTACTTTTTGGCTGGAACCGCGTTAAACCTTGGGTTCATTTGGTTTCAACAATCGGCGTATTTCTAGGTTCTATGTTTTCTGCAATCTGGATCGTAGTCGCAAACAGCTGGCAACAAACGCCGGCTGGGTACCACATTGTAGGAGAAGGTATGCAAGCCCGCGCAGAGATCACTGATTTTTGGGCAATGGTTTTCAATCCATCGAGTGTAGAACGTATTTGGCACGTTTGGCTGGGTGCTTTTCTTGCGGGAGTATTCTTAATTCTTAGTGTGCACGCCTATTACATCTTAAAAGGACGTTACGTGAGCATTTCAAAAAAAGCATTTAAGATCACACTCGTAATCGCAACCATTACTTCGCTGGCACAGCTTGTAGCAGGACACGCTTCGGCGGAAGTTGTAGCAGAACATCAACCGGCAAAATTAGCTGCACTAGAAGGGCATTATGACGAAAGCGCTGCGGCTGATATGTATTTGTTCGGTTGGGTAGATCAAGAGAAGCAAGAAGTGACTGGTTTAGCGATTCCCGGCGGACTTTCCTTTTTATTAGATCAGGATTTCGAAGCTCCCGTAACCGGTTTAAATGCTTTCCCCGAAGATGAGCGCCCGTCTCAAGTAAATGCTGTTTTTCAGTTTTATCATCTTATGGTTGCCATCGGAATGTTTTTGATCGCGCTTACCTTATATGCTTCGTTTTTACTGTGGAAAAAGAAATTATTTACTAAAAAATGGATGCTGTGGGTTTTTGTATTTACAGCACTGCTTCCGCAGATCGCCAATCAAGTAGGCTGGTTTTCAGCGGAAATGGGAAGGCAACCTTGGGTTGTGTACGGTCTATTGCGTACCAATGAAGCTTTTTCACAGGCAGTCACAGCAAATCAGGTGTTGTTTTCGCTCATTCTATTTTTTGCGGTGTACGCCCTACTCTTTTTACTCTTTGTCTATCTACTGAATAAAAAAATAAAACACGGACCTTATGAAGAGGCTAATGACGAAGATGACGACCGACCGTTAACTAAAGAGATCAGTGAAGTAGTAACAGGATAACAGAATAGTATGGAAACAATTTTAGGTATAGATTATCCCACCTGGTGGTTTTTAGTAATTGGTGGTTTATTCTCAGGCTATGCGATTTTAGATGGTTTTGATTTTGGTGCGGGTGCTTGGCATTTATTCTTTAAAAAGGAGTTGAATCGCCGTATCGCGCTTAATGCCGTTGGTCCTGTTTGGGATGGTAATGAAGTTTGGCTAGTGATTGGCGGCGGAGCCTTATTTGCAGGGTTCCCAGTGATGTATGCTACACTTTTTTCTTCATTGTATATCCCGTTTATGCTGTTTTTGATCTTTATTATTTTCAGAGCAATTTCCATTGAATTTAGAGGAAAAGAAGAAATGCTTTGGTGGCGAAGACTTTGGGATGTGAGTTACAGCATTTCAAGTATTATGCTCGCATTTTTATTAGGCGTTGTTTTAGGAAATGTGCTGCAAGGTTTTGCTATAGGTGAAAATTATCAATACACAGGATCAGGCTTTTTTGAGTTTTTGAATCCGTATGCGATAATGACCGGTGTGACGACACTCGCCCTATTCATGGCACACGGAGCGATTTATCTTTTACTTAAAACCGAAGGAGCAATGTTTGATCAGCTTACAAATCTGCTGCAAAAAGGAATGATCTTTTTTATGGTAAGCTTTGCGATCACCACGCTCTACACGCTGCTTTACATTCCGCATTTATCTGATGATTTTAAAAGTGCTCCTATCCTATTTGCCGTTCCTGTGCTCACCTTTTTGAGTATTGCTAACGTACCGCGTTTGGCGAGTAAAAAGAATTATAAACTGGCATTTTTCTTTTCGTCACTCACCATAAGTTTATTACTGGTATTGGTTGCCGTAGAGCTGTATCCCAACCTGCTTTTTTCAACGGTTGATCCTAAATACAGTCTGGATGTTTATGAAGCTGCATCTTCTGAGCGCTCTCTGGGAATTATGCTCTTATTTGTAGCTATTGGAGGCCCCTTAGTTTTGGGCTACACCTTTTTCGTTTACCGAACTTTCAGAGGAAAGGTCAAACTAGACGATCACAGTTACTAAACGCATCTGAATAAGAATTAAGCGGATTTTATAGCATAAAAAAAGCCCCTAGTAAAGGGGCTCTTTGCTGCTCAAGGTATAAAACACACTTACAATTAACCTTTAAACAGTGTCTTGTTAATTTTTGGTTTCGAGTACTAGGGTAACTACCGCTTTTTTGGGAATCTCAAATCCGTTTTTGGTTTGTATTGGCGTCAATTCAAGATTTGCATCTGCTGAAGTTACATAACTTTTTGCGTCATACGATTCGGTATAGTTGCTCAGCGTAATTGCTTTATTTGTATTGCTGTCGTTTACAAAAACTAGTACGGTTTTATCTTTTTCCGGACTTCTAAAAGCAGAATATAAAAAGTTCTCATCCAGCGCATTTGCTTCAAGATCTTCAATGCGAATACGTGTATATCCCGGGCGAATGAATCTGCTATAATTACCAAGCGCCCATAGCATTTTACTCTCTAGAACAGCACCGTCATTTTTATTTTTATCAATATAAATCAAGCCATCTTTATAATCATACGGGGAAATTGCTGTCCACCAATGCCAGGCACTCGCGTTAGCCACAACAAGATCAGTATTGATTACTTTGGCCATATACAGCGCCGAAGTCATCCCAAGATCTCTGCCGTTACCTTCAATCTCGCCCGCATTATCGCCAAGAATACAATATTCACTCATCCAGAAATGAAGATCTGGAATTTTGTTTACTGCGTAAAAAAGTGTTTTACGCTGTTTAACCAGACTTTCAAAAGGCGAAGTCGTAAAATAACTATGCGCAGAAACCGACCTGCTCAGGTACTCAAGATCGCCTACATATTCGCTTGAATTTTCATCAAAAAAGGTTTGGATCACATCTGCTCTACCTGCTTTGTTTCCGTTTTCAAAAAGGTAATTGAGTTGCGCCGTTTCTGGAATATCAATCAAGGTATGTTGTAGCTTACGCGATTTCAATTCTTGATTGAGTGCCACAACCAAATCTTTAATCTGATCGTTCCAAAAAGGAGTGCCCTCCTGACCACCATCGGCCCAATCCCATTGCGGTTCATTTACCGGACTGATATAATCAACTTCAAGTCCCATCGTATCAAATCCTTCGGTCACATCTGCCAGGTATTTAGCAAAGGCTTGGGTGTTAGTTACAGGGAGATTACTTTCTTTTTTATTGCTGGTATATGCTTTTCCGTTATTGGTGAATTCAACCGGCGGACTGTTAGAAAAAAGAAGTAGCTGCTCAACACCACGCTCTTTTGCCGCTTTCGCAAACCAAACTTGTCCGCTTTGTTTAGTCCAGTCATAGGCGCCATTTTCCGTAAGAAAACTTTCAGCTCTGCGCCATTCATCGCGAATCCCGCTAGACTTTCCTTGTTCTGCACTTCCGGCTCCTAAATTCAATCTCCATAAGCTAAGACCTATTCCTTTAGGATTTCCCTCTTGATCCATTTGCGTACTGAATAAGAGATCAGCTATTTGCTCGCGTTTATGTATAGGCCAATTTTTTCCAACAAATTGTACAGACCACGCATCTGAAGCACCAAAATTGTCAATCTTTTGAAAGGTTTCTTCAGGATTCAGATGAAGCTCAACAGTTTCTTCAATGGGTCCCGTAGCTTGATCACTCTTTTTAAGCTTGAAACTTGCAAAGGCAATAATTCCGCCTAACGCGAAAACAAAAAGTACTATTTTAACAAATTTAAGCTTCAAAACAGGTTTTTAAATTTTAATATCCATTCGGTATTCAAAAGTGATTTTAACTACTACTTTTGTTGCATACAATTTTCACTATTTCGATTGAGTAAGATGCGGTATAAATTGGTTGAAAGTGCGGTGCTAATTGTTCAACATAGATAAACACTGGGATGAGGCATCCCTTTTTTTTACCTTGTTTAAAGTTTACACACACAAATATGATTTTTGTATGAGAGCAGCTTTACTAAGTGTTCTGATTTATTTAGGTTTTCAACTTTCTGTAAGCGCTCAAAAGGACGCTCAAGAATATAGTGATCTGTATTTCTATCAAATTAACTCCAGCGATGGTCTGTCTAATAATGTCATCAATGATATTACTCAGGATTCCTTAGGTTTTTTATGGATCGCAACCTATGACGGTTTGAATAGATATGACGGGATGCAGTTTTTAAAATTCCGAAAGAATATTGCAGATGAAAAAACCGGAGTCTCTAATAATTACATTCAAGAATTACAGCTTTTAGATAACAACAGGTTGCTTATTGCAACCGATGCAGGTCTTAATATCTACGACTTGACAACAGAAACTTTTAAAGTGCTTACCACCACCGAAGGTTTATTGAACAATAGTGTGAGTGCTTTGACATTAAATGAGCAACAGCAACCTATCATTGGCACCTATCGCGGTGGAATTCAATACCTGTCTTCTCTAGCATTTGAAACCATAGGCTTGAGTAAAGACGGTGAAGCCTTATCTTCTAACGAAATCTCGTCAATCGCAGCACAAGGTGACTCTATACTGTGGGTAGGAACCTATGATAAAGGACTCAACAAAATCACCCGTGAGCAAGGAATATACACATCTGAAGTTGTCGATATTCCACAATTAAAAAACGCTACCGTTTATCAAGTATATATTGATAGAGCACAAAATCTCTGGGGCGCGACCAATAGGGGTCTAGTCGTAATCACTCCTACTGGAAACTATAAATTTTTAAGTAAAGAAAACACATCAACCTCAGGTTTGAGTGATAGTGATATCTTATCTATCGTTGATGATCAACAGGGAAATCTTTTTGTAGGAACGCGGTATGGCGGTTTGAATATTTTAAACAAGCGATCACTGTTGACTGAAAATATTCCTCTGGATATCCAATGGTATCAACCTACCAGTGACGGTGCTAGTGTTTTTGACAGGTCTGTTACCAGTCTTTTTATCGACAAAGATCAAGGCTTATGGATAGGTACTCCTACCGGATTAAACTACACGAATTTAAAAGGTGAATTTGCCAAAACCATAAGTGAGAATGGCAGTTACCCCTATGCGATTAGTGACGATCGCGTGAGTGCTATAGCTGTAAAATCTAATACGCAAGTCTGGGTAGGTACAGATGGCGAAGGGCTGGATCTGTATGATCTCAATACGGGAAAGCTTAAAACCTTTAGTTCGTCGAGTACTTCTGCTAATCCACTTTCTGGAAATAGTATTCTCGCGTTGTTGCCAGATGGTGATGAGCATATTTGGGTAGGTACTTATCAAAAAGGATTAAATTATCTCAATCATAAAACCGGTGAGTCGACGTATTTTCTTCAAGGAAGCCAGCAAGACGGTAACGATGTGCGCACCTTATTTAGAAGTAAAAATGGTACCCTTTGGGTTGGAACCAATCGCGGCGGACTTTTTAAATATGATGATTCTCTAGAAGACTTCATTTATGTTTCTGATCTAGAAAAGCTAGACATTCGGGATATTGAAGAACATGATGGGTATTTATGGCTAGCCACTTTTGGTTCAGGCCTTATTAGGTATAATCCATCTGATGGAAGCGCTATTTATTACAACAGCGATAATATCAAGAACCTAAACACCAATATTTTTTTCACTTTAGAAATTGTAGACGATTCAACCATTCTTTTAGGAACGCGTTATAACGGTCTTAAAATCTTTGATCCCAAAAATGAAACAGTTAAAAGCTACAGTGAAAATGATGGGTTGAGTAACAACACCATAAACAGCTTGTTGCTTCAGCAAGATCAATTTGTATGGATTGGCACCTACACCGGTATTGACCGTTTTGATCTGAAGAACAATGTGTTCAAAAACTTTACAGCGCTACGCAATGTGCAAAATGAAGGTGTTGGGCCTATAGCTTCTACAACTGACGGAAAAGTTTTTGTGGGTGGTTTAAAAGGTCTTCAAGTTATTGATGTAAGCGAACTTGAACGCTTAGAAGGTGATCAGAACATTGTTTTTAAACAGCTCAATGTACTGAACAAAGTAATTACTCCCGAAGAAAATTCGGTTTTACAAAAAGCGATTACCTACCAAGATGCGTTAGAATTTGACTATTTTCAGAACGCCTTTTCTATTCATTTTACCGCATTAAAATACCCATTGGGGAATACGCTTTCATATTCGTATAAACTTGAAAACTACAACGACTTCTGGATAGACACACAAGAGGGAATTGCCAACTTTACAGGAGTTCCTCCCGGTGATTATATCCTTAAAGTAAAAACCGAATCAAGCTCTGGTAAAGAAATACTCAAAACGCTGGCAATAACCGTACATCCTCCTTTTTGGAAAACACCGCTGGCCTATGTTATCTATATTTTAGCACTTGTACTCATTATTTATCTGATCTCGCGCTATTTTTCTGAACGTTTAAAACTCAAAAACAGATTAATTCTAGAGCAACAGCAGCGGCAATTAGAGCACGAACTCAACGAAGAACGTTTGCGCTTTTTTACCGCTTTTTCGCATGAATTAAAAACACCGCTCACGTTGATTCTTGCTCCGCTTGATAATTTGATTACAGATGCTAACAATCGCAGCCTCAAAAAACAATTGAATATCATAAACCGAAACGCAAAAAAATTATCTGCTGCGATCAACAAATTGCTAGAGTTCAGAAAGTCTGAAGAAGGCTTGAGCAGACTTAATTTGAGCGATCATAATCTTTCTGCGAATCTGAAGAAATGGGTTAAAAACTATGCTCCTCTTGCAATTGATAAAAACATCACAATCCGTACGTTTATTGAAGAGTCTGAACAACGTTATCTTTTTGATATCGAAAAACTCAAGGTCATTATAAACAATTTGCTGTCTAATGCTATTAAATATTGTGATGATGATGGTAGCATTGAAGTTCATTTATACATCAATAAGTACACACTGGATATTGCCGTAAGTGATAATGGTGCAGGGATCGCCCCACAAGAATTAGAAGAAATTTTTAGCTGGTACTACCGTTCTGAAACGGCAATTCAAAAAAGTGGAACCGGTATTGGTCTCGCACTGTCCAAACGCTTTGCTGAATTGCATAACGGAAGTCTAAAAGTAACCAGTACACCCCACGTCAAAACAACCTTTATGGTTGAAATTCCGAAGTTAATTCCTGAAGCGGAAACTATTTCTACGGCAACAGCAAAAGAGGAAACTTCTTTAGAGGCCAAAGATTTGCACTTAACTACGGAGGTTGTAAATGCCGAAAAAGATAATACTAAGTCTATTGCTTCCGCTGAAAACAGGGCTTTAGTAATGGTGATCGATGACAATCCTGATATACTTAATTTTTTAGATGAAATTTTAAAAGGAAATTATGATCTCGTCTTTGCGAATAATGGTGAAGAAGGTATCAAAAAGGCGCAAAAATTTGTTCCTGACCTTATTATTTCAGATATCATGATGCCCAAAAAGACCGGGATCGATCTCTGCCGTGCGTTGAAAAATGATCTCGCGACAAGTCATATTCCTATTATTCTACTTACTGCAAAAGGTAATCTGGAAAGCTTAAAGACGGGGTATGAAGAAGGCGCTGATGATTACATCTCTAAACCCTTTCAGCCTCAATTATTAAAAACAAGGATCTCAAACCTTTTACGCAATCGCGAGGCAGTTCAGCGCTTTTTGCAAACCAAAGAAATGAAGCAGCAGCCAGAAGAAAACAATTCCCCAGCACTGAACAAGGAAAAAGAATTTTTAGCAAAACTAGATGCGATCATTCACGCGAATATTGGTAGTGAAAACGAAAATGTTTTTGATATCGCTAAAGAGCTTGGAATGAGCCGCACCTCACTTTACCGAAAATTGAAATCAATTACCGGTTACAGTATCAATGAATATACGCGTAATTTAAAACTGGAAAAAGCCGCAGATCTGATCGAGAATCAGGAATACTCCGTTTCTCAAGCGGCTTACGAAGTTGGTTTTAACAGCCCAAAATATTTTAGAAAGATCTTTAAAGAAATGTATGGCAAATTGCCTTCTGAGTTTAAGTCTTAATTCGATTCTGGAAAGCGATGCAAACTAGCTGAATCATTATTAAGAGTAACTAAAAGTTTCTCTACCCCCGAAGCAAAATGCAGTGTATTAAGGTCGCGAATATCACCTCGCAAGCTTAACTGTGCAGTTTCTTTAAGTGAAAACCACTTCCCGTTTTTAAATTGAAGTAAGCTACCAAAGGAAGCATCCATCTGTCCTAAGCTTATTTTAAATGGAAAGAAATTACCCGCTGCCAAGACTTCCTTTATACCATCATTATTAAAGTCTTCTATAATAAAATCTTGCACTACTGAAGTTTGTGCTGCTTTGGGTAAAGGCAACAAATCAAATGACCCCTTACCCGAATTTACTAATACCGAAGAGCGCAATTCTTTAATATCAAGAATAAATCGGGGTTTGATTTGTGCCACTTCGAGTAATTCTTCTGTAGTGGTTTTAGCGTAATCTTCATAGTACGGAAAGTGTTTTTTCAATCCTGGAGCTTGCGCTAGAAGTTCGTCACGACCGGGTAATGGATAATTTTTATGCTGAATGTAGTACGATAAGATAGGATCAATTCGCCCATTATTATCAATATCTTGAACATAGTAGCGCATAGGTTCTTCTACCGAAGCTTTCAATTGCGAATTGAGCCCCATATTTCCCAATAAATAATCAGTGTCGCCATCATTGTCAAAATCAAAAGGAACAATGCTAGTCCACCAACCTGTGCTGTTATTTAAATTATAATCTTCACTTTTTGACAGATTTCCATTGGTATTGAGAAGGATCGTAACCGGCATCCACTCTCCTAGCACAATGAGGTCTGGTAAACCATCTTCATTAAGATCATCCCAAACCGCATCAGTAACCATCCCTAGGTTTTCTATATCATAATTGCGTTTTTCTTTAAAGGCAACCTTTTGCTTGTTACTCGTATTTTCAAGCAACATACTTTTAGGACTCATTGGGTAATTCTTTCCGCTTATTCTGCCTCCTACAAATAGGTCTAGATCTCCATCATTGTCAAAATCTGCAGCTTTTACGGTTCCTCCGCTAAAACGCATATCGGGTAGAGCATCTTTCGCTTCCGAAAATTTTGCATCGCCATCATTAAGATACAACCGATCTTGATAGAAATCATTTCCATTAAATTCTTCATTTCCTCCGCTCACCACATACAAGTCTAAGTCACCGTCTCTATCAGCGTCAAAGAACAGGGATGCTAAATCTTCTTGTGTTATTGCTTGAGGATCAAGCCAGGGTTGATTGTCATTAAAGATCTCCACCGTACCGTCTGGTTTTCCCAGATATAATACTGCCGGTTGATCTTTTGCAGCTTCAAAATAGATATCGTCATTACCATCGTTGTTGAGATCAGCGACACTGGCATTACCGCCCAGCATGGATGCTCTATAGAGAATTAAATTCTCATTATTAAAGTCTTGATATGAATTTTCCTGATGGGTATAGCTTAGCTTAGATGCCGCAGTTACATCTTTTAAAAGTGTATTCGTTTCTCCAGAAACGGAATCAAAATTTGAAATAGCATCCTTCTCATCAATAACTAGTGTTTGATCTTTTTGTACATTTTTAAGCGTTGAAATTTTTCCACCGGGCCATATGATTTTGAGTTCTTCGACGATTTGAGCATTTCCTAAACCAATGGTCAACACCGGTTCTACCGAAGCTTGATACCCTCTACCGTAATAGGCCTCTTGAAAAATGCTCGTGCTATCATTCAATTGAAGCAAAATTTTTGCTCCTAGGGCTTTAGTGTTTTTTGAAGCACCTTTAAGCTCAATCTTCAAATAATGATTTTTGAGTTTTTCAGCGGTATTCTCATACAAACCAATTGGAGCATTGAGATTATTTACGATTAAATCAAGATCTCCGTCATTATCAAAATCGGCATAAGCAGCGGCATTAGAAACTGTTTTCTTCTCAAAACCCCAAGCTGCCGTCTTATTTTCAAAATGCGCTTCACCCTTATTTTGATAGATATAATTAGAAACTTTGGTCGAGGACATTTTACTCACCAAAAGTCCAATATCTACATTGGTATTATTTTGCTGTGCTTGACTTATCGCCTCATTTACGGTATAATTAGTAAAATCGAGATTACTGAAGTCTCTCAAATAGCCATTAGTAATAAAAATATCTTTAAGACCGTCATTATCAAAATCGGCCAGTAAGGGTGCCCAGCTCCAATCGGTATTTGAAATGCCGGAGAGTTGTGCTTGTTCGCTGAAAGCTAGACTTGAATCTGCCGCAACACTTCGGTTTAATTGAAGTGTATTGCGCATATATTGATGATAATAACCGCTATCAACAAGGGTACGTTCTCTATTGAATTGATCAGGACCCTTAAGTACTTTTTGACGGTAGTTGTCCTCTGGTAACATATCAAGAACAAAAACATCAGGCTTTTGATCATTGTTTAAATCGGCAATATCAGAACCCATCGAAAATTTTGATAAATGCCCGAATGCTGACTTTGAAACTTCTTTAAAGCTTCCGTCCCGGTTATTGATATAACAAAAATCCTGCTCTACATAATCATTGGTCACATAGATATCAGGATAGCCGTCATTGTTTAGATCGCTTACTGAAGCACTGAGTCCGAAATTTATTCCGGTACCCTTGATACCCGATTCCTCTGAAACCTCAACAAACGTGTTTCCTCTATTTTCAAAGAGTTTATTACCGTAATAAGGATGTCTGATATTTCTCAGCGTTTTGACATTTAAAAGCGTGTTGTAAAATTTATTGGCGTGATTGAGTAGAAACAAATCTAAGTCTCCATCTAAATCATAGTCCAAAAAATAAGCTTGCGTGCTAAAGGTTCCGGGTGCATCTAAACCGTACTCTTTTGCCATTTCTTTAAAAACCGGAATGCCCTCTGCGTTATTCCCTTGATTAATGAACAGTGCATTAGATCTTCCCATATAATCCTTTTTGATAGGTTCTGTATGACCTTCCCCTTTTGCATTTCCGGAGTAGGATAAATAAAGGTCCATCAAGCCGTCACCATTTACATCAGCAGCGGTGACTCCTGTTTTCCAGCCTTCTTTCTCATTAAGTTGAGCTGAATTTGTTACTTCTTTAAATTGCCACTGGCCAAGATTGAGAAACAATTTATTCTTGACTTGATTTCCTGAAAGATATACATCGGCGTATCCATCGTTATTAAAGTCTGTAACAGCAACGCCGCCACCGTTATAGAAATATTCGTAGGTCATCACATTTTGCTCATCGGTCTCTGTGAGTGTGTTTTCAAAATTCAGACCTGCTTTTTGAACATCAATTTCAGTAAAAAGCTTTTTTTCTTCACAAGATAACAGAAGAAAGCAAGTGCAAAAAATTCCAAAAAAGAAATTATACCGTGTCATGACCAGAGGAATTTTGTATCTATATACTATTGATATTTATGGTGCTAGAAAGCTTATTCTTGTTGCTTACTTTAAGCTGATTTTTTTCTTGAACAATTGTGCGAATAAAAATAACTTGTTTACGACTACAAGATTATGTTTTAATCGCTGCGTCATTCGGTAGTAATAAAATTAAATACCACAAAGTAAAAAAAGAGGCATCTAGGATGCCTCTTTTGATTTTGATTTAATTATTCGGCTACTATGATATCCCAAGATCTGATATTACAGAATCTTCCCGGAGTTTCACCCCACTGTGTTGTGATTTGACCAATGGTAATAGTCGCATCTTCTTCAAGAGTAAATTCTAATCTGTATGTATATTCACTACCAAGAGTGGCATTTATTCTTTTGTAGGCGAGGACATTCTCAGCTGTTTCAATATCAGCTACGTCAGGTAAACTTTCACCCTTGGCAACTACAAAATAAGCCCCTCCTTCATCAGTAAGCGCGTGATTTGTATCTCTTATCAAAACGTTTAAAATGTATGATGCTGCTTGAACACCACCTATATTTTGATAAATTTTACCATTATTTATGGCAGGAGCACCCCATCCCGATTCTATATTAAAAATATTGCCATTCCACTCATCCCAGCCTCCGTGACCGTTATGAATTTTAATAGGATCTGTGGTTATCCAATCTTCTAAAATCCCCCATCTACCAGCTGTCGATGTTGCCTTAAATGGAATTGCAGCATTAAGAATAACCGGTTTAGAAATGGGCGTAAAAGATATGTACTCAGTATAGAAAGTGTCAATTGCCGTTTCTTCTGGAATAAATACCGTACGGTACTTATAGGTAGACTGAGGTTTATAATCTAAAATTGATTTGAAGTCCTCTTCAATAGCCACAAAGGTTGTCACTTGGTTATCAGAAGTATTGGTGTAAATAATCTCTGTGCCGATGACTCCTGTTGTCAAATCCATCGATGCATATTCTATAGATAAACTATCCTCAATCAAATTATTTGCTACAACAGGGCGATTAAATAAGGTGTTCTGATAACGCTCGCCATAAACAACACCTGTAATATTTGAAGCCAGCGATTTATTACCTTGATCATCATAGGTACGCAACTCAAAATTATAGATATTTTCTTCTATTCCATCAATTATCACTTCAAGAGTATCAATACCCTCTGATCGAGTAACTGGTACTGCAACAGAGTCTCTTTTATCATTCCAAAATACTCTAAATTGTGTGATTTTAGGGTCTGCATTTATAATACCCTGTATCATTATTCTATTGTTACCAGAAAAGGTTTTCAACGAATCAATCTTCTCTGTATAACTAATTTCTCCACCTGCTGTAAACTCTTTGTAGTCGTCATATTCTTCGCTCGTACACGACCAATATAATGAGAGTATGCCAGCAAATGCAAACAGTATATATTTATAAATATTCTTCATTTTTCTGATTTTAAAAGTTAGAATTACCATAAACCTGTAGTTCTGAGATTCCCATAGAGTATGTTCCTGCCCAATTATCTATCATATGTATTCTTATGTATCTCACAGGCTCTGCATTTGGGTCAATATCCCAACTAAATCCACTATTAGCAGCTTCAAAATCTTCACTAGTACTTTGTCCATAAGGCAAGCCAGAAGGTTTGACTTGTTCATAAGAACCTAATAAAGTCCATTTATCTAAATCTCCCGTTGGTTCAAGCTCTGCAGAACCATAAATTTCAAATTCTTTCATACACACGTTATAGTAGTATTCTCTACCTCCATTGTAATATTCAGGGTAATCCCAGATTACAATACGACTTAGCTTTGTTAATTTTCCAATATCAAAACTTGTAATATGTGTGTCTTCTAGAAAGTTACCTTGTGTTAAATAACAACGTGGCCAATTAAGTATATCATTATCCCACATCCCACTTTTAGGGGTCGAATTGTGACCTGGTGCATCGTTAGGTAATCGTAAATCTCCATAATTTGATTTTGGGATGGCTTCTTCAAAAAGAGGTGTTATCGTCCTTTCTAAAGTATCTGTATAGTTAAGCCAGCGATCACGAATAGTAAATGCAAAATCTTTAGCAATAGTATCTAAACCACGTATTCTGCTTTTAATATCATTTGTAGAAGTATAGATACTGTTAGGACTCGCTACATAGTCACCATCTTCATTTTTATTTAGTACCAAAATAGCTAAGTCCATTCTCTCCGGGTTTTCAGCATTGATGTAAATTCCACCGAAAGCTTCTCCTACATCCAAGCTATTATAAACATCAAAAATGGGAGAAGGTAGTGGATTTACGGTTATACTCACTGGATCTGACTCTACCTCACTACGATTTACAGCTACCACATCAACATTTATATCATCATTTCCGGTGAAACCTTCTAACAGCATAGCGTTTGAGTAATATGAAGATTTAACTTCCATCTCGCGACCTGTTGGTAAAGTATAATTCGCTTTTATATAGAGTAAATCTTGATCTTTTGGTAAAGTGTATGTAAGACGCGCTTTACCTGGTAAATTCTCTACCTTAATATTACTTACTTGCTGTGGAGCTATACTGTTAGACTCCAAGGGTATTTGTTCTACTTCTTCAGAACAACTACATAGAAGCGTCAGCACGAAGGCAAAAGCTATCTGTTTTAAAATAATCGTTTTCATATTGCTAATTTTTAATATTACCATCCTGGATTTTGAACCAGATTTGTATTTCTTATCAAAGAAGTCTCACTTAGTGGCCAGAAATAATCTCTAGGGGATACAAAACTTTGCAGATGAATGGTACGCACTTGATAGTATGATGCTTCATCATCGCCAAATACATTCCAACCTTGAACATCGTCATTAAATTCTTCAACCGCTCTTTTCCACCTCAATAAATCCCAATAGCGCTGACCTTCAAATGCTAATTCTATCATACGCTCTTGTTGTATAATACTTCGTAAACCATCTTGTGATAAGGGTTTGTTAGGATTAACGGAATGATTAGCCCACGACTCAACAACTCCCTCTAAACCTGCTCTATCCCTAATAAGGTCTAAATAGTTATAAACATCTGAACTTGGACCTTGGGTTTCATTAAGAGCCTCTGCATACAAGAGGTATAACTCTGCCAAACGCATCTCTGGCCAAGCATAGTTTTCAAAACTACCGCCATCATTGCTAAAGGTCATTCTCCAATTAACTAATTTCTTACAATAGTACCCTGTCTCATTAAAAAAGAAAGGATGATCACTTCCTGAATAGTCACCAAATTTACCTTCAATATGCCATTTAGTTTCATCTCCTAATGCATCTCTCTTATACCAAGTACTACCATCAAAACCTAAATCAGCATAAAATCGAGGTTCTCTATCAAAATTTAATCTTGAAGTGCGATATCCCTCTTCGATATTAAAACGTTCTTCTGGAGTAGCCTCTCTTAGTTCTCTAATGTCATTAAAGTCATAATTACGATCTTCTGTAATAGGCACTCCGTTATCTGTATAAAACAGTTTTGCCATTGTTATGGTTGGAGACAAGACCTTACGTGCAACACGCGTATTATGACCTACCTGTAACGGTGCCATTGCACTTGCTTGTAGTCCATCTTCTCCAAGAGTTAGACTTTGTGTATTAGGCCATATAATTTCTATACTCTCTGGATCTGTAATAGCATTTCGGATACTCAATTTAGTTACGGTAGTATCAGTTAAATCAAACCCTGTTACTGACTCATTAAATTCAAAAAGCCTCAAGCCTGCGGCTTCCGCAGCATCTATTGCCTCTTTAGCTGCGTCTGCAGCAAGTTGCCATTTATTAGGCTCATAGGTGTTATTATAAAGAGGTGTTCCATCTTTATTTACTACAATAGCTAAATCTTCATTGCCATTATAAAGTGGGCTTGCGGCAGTAACCAATACTTTCGCTTTTAACGATCTTGCTGTAACTGAAGTAATTCTTCCCAATTCTGTATTAATATCTGCAATTACAGGAGGAAGTACTGCTGCTGCCTCGTCTAACAATTCAACTATATATGCTATAGCTTCATCATATGGGGCTCTTGTAACATCAAACTCTTCGGTGGGAGCATCTATTGAAATATTCTCTCTCATAACAGGTATTGCTCCATAGAATTTTGTCAAATAAAAATGATAATACGCCTTGAGGAATTTAGCTTCAGCTATCCATCGTTCTCGTTCTGATTGAGTAATATCAGGTACGTTATTTTCATCAGACATATTCTCTATAAAAATATTACAGTGCCTTATTCCATCCCAGATCTCTGGTCCGTCGTATGGAGCTCCTGCTTGATATTCCCCTTGCCACACATTAAAATACGGGTTTGAAACGCGCTGTCTTCCAAGAGCTATTTCTAAGGCAAAATAATCTCCATTTTCACGATTGTCAGGGACCCACATTTCATCCCCTGCTAAAAATCCTGCATTTCTACGAGGGTCTCCTAAACGTGGCATATAGGAATAACAAGTAAATAAGTACTTCTCAGCCTCTTGTCTCAGATTAAAAACCTTGTCAACGGTTGCTAATCCATCAGGTACTACGTCTAGATAATCATCTTGGCAAGAATATGTACTGTTCAACAAGACCAGCAATAATAACGCCCCGATTCCCTGCTTAATTAATTTTTTAAATATTATAGTCTTCATCTATTAAAATCTTAAATTAAAAGTCAAATTGAACCCCAAGATTGTAGGTAGATTGAATAGGGTAACCCAAACCATTACTACCCATCTCTGGATCCCATAGGTCAAAACTGCTCCATACAGCTAGGTTTATTCCACTTGCATAAATACGTAGAGATCGTATACCTAAGGCGTCTACCAGCTTCTCTGATGCTCTATAGCCAATCTCTAAATTTTTAAGTCTTAGAAAATCATTGTTTTGTAGCCACCAAGACGAACTTTGCACATTATTTTCAACAATATTCGAACTCAAACGTGGCCAAAAAGCATAGGAATCACGATTATCTTCAGACCAATAGCTATCTGCAATTAGTCTTAGTAATCCATTTTGTTGTCCGGTTTCATCACCTGTACCCAACACAAATGGTGAAATATCAGAGGGGCTGATCTGAAATGATGATCGTGCAGACCCTTGGAAGAAAACACTTAGATCAAAGTCTTTGTATCCAACAGTTCCTCCAAAACCATAAATTATTTCAGGAGTTGTTGGTAACCCAATAGGGACTCGGTCTAAGGAGGATATAACTCCATCTCCATTAACATCTCTATACTTAATATCTCCTCCAGTATAGTTACCAAATTGCGTAGGCGAATTGTTAACCTCTTCTTGATCTGTAAACAAACGCTCTGCTATATAGCCATACATCTGGCTTGCATTATTACCTACTTGTGATAAATAGCTAAGATTATCTGGATAATTAAGTTCGTTTGTCTGTTTTACTTCATTTGTAGCATAAGTGAGCGTTGCTCGTGCCTGTGTCCACCATTCTTGATTAATCTGTCTATTGTAATCCAATGATAAATCTATCCCTTTAGATTCTAACTCGGCAAAATTAACCTGTGGTTGTGCAGTTAGCCCAATCACGTCTCCAATTTCTGTACGACGCTCTAAAATATTTGACCTGTTTTGCTTGTAAATTTCTGCTGTAAAGTTTAGATCACGCCATAACCCGATATCGATACCTAGATTATATTGTTCTGAAACTTCCCACCCAATTGCTGCATTTGCATATCTATCAATTGAAATACCAGGTCTATAAAAATTATAATCTTGTCCAAATGTGGCTCCGAAACCTCCATTATTTGTATTTACACTCGACAGGTAAAAGAATCTGTCCTCATCAAGATTTCCTATTTCATCATTCCCAGCCTTTCCATATGTAAATCGTAGCTTAAGATTACTGATAGTTTCTTTTATGTTAGAAAAATAATCCTCATTTGAAATTACATAACTTACTCCAAAAGAAGGGAAAAAGCCATATCTATTGCTTCGATCGAAACGCTCAGAGCCATTATAACCGAAACTGAATTCACCTATATACCGTTTATCATATGCGTAGGTAAATCGCCCCGAGAATGTATGGTTTCTATATTGTAATGATTCTTGTAGACTATTAAATTCAGTTGTTTCATAACTTTGTAACACATTGATTAAAAAGCCAGAAACCGCGTGTTTTTCAGCAAATACTCTGTCGTAATTCAGCGTGAATTGATTGTAAATTCTAGAGTTGGATTCATTATTTTCTCCTGAAAGATTTAAAAATTCAGTACCAGGGGTTCCTATAGAAGATTGTGTACCATCATTAATAACACTAAGTAAAACACCATCATTAAGTGGATTTCTAGAAGCTTGATAAAAGAAGGGATTGTATGATCTACTAATCGAATAAGTATTATATCTACGTATATAATTCATAGTTCCTATTTTTAATCCTTCGGTAATAAAGTCTAATTTTTGATCAATAGCAATTTGAGCTTGTACTGTAGAGTTTTTAGTAGTTCTATATCCTTTAACCATTTCGGCATAGGGATTTGTATACAAGGCATTGCTTGCCAGAGATAAAGGTGAATTACCAAAAAGCGGATGCTCGGCTAATGGGTATAATTCTGATGGAAAAATTGATGTGAATGCAACTGGATTAGCATTAACTGTAGAAGCGATAATATCACCCCCATTAGATATTGGACCATTATAGTCGTCAAACTGACCATATATATTGACTGTTGCAAGAGTAGTAGGAGTTAAATCAATATCTAGTTTACTTCGTAATGAATAGTTCTGTAGTTTAATATTACTATTAAAATTATTTATTGGATTCACATCTAAAATTCCATTATCAATATTATATGTACCTGAAACATAATATCGTGCACGTTCAGACCCTCCACTTGCACTTATATTGAAACTTTGATTTATGGTATACTCTTTTAGTATCTGATCAATCCAATTATTGCTAGGGTATAAATACGGATTATCTCCTGCTGCAGTACGGTCAATTTTAATTTGAGAATACGGTAAAATGGCAAGAGGGTCACGAGTAAGCGCAGCCTCATTTGCTAGTTGCATATATGTGATGTTATCTGCAAATTCAAAATTTCTTGTGTTAGTAGAAATACGAGAAGCAGCACGTGCACTAAACTTTGCTTTACCTGCCTTACCGCTTTTTGTAGTGATTAAGATAACTCCGTTTGCCCCTCTAGCTCCATAAACTGAAGCTGCGGCAGCATCTTTAAGTACAGAAAATGTATCAATATCATCAGGTTGTAGACGTGCAAGATCTGTTGATGTAGACTCTATGTTATCTATTAAAATTAATGGATTGCGCTTACCTGAACCAAAGGTACTTAAACCACGTATAAAGAAATCTGAATTGTCTGCTCCTGGTTCTCCCGACCTTTGAAAGGATACCATCCCAGGAACCCTCCCAGCAATCATATTAGTTAGGTTATTTGTAGGCCCTTTAAGCTCTGCAGGATTAATTGTGGCTATTGAACTCACCTGACTTTCTTTCAGCTGTTTTCCTCCGAAAGCAATTACAACTGTCTCTTCTAGCGACTCTGAACTTAAGTTTAGAGAGACGTTAATACTTTCTTGATCACTAACGAGGACTTCTTTAGTTTCAAAACCCACAAAGGAAAATACCAAGGTTGATCCTGGTGAAACGCGTATAGAATAGTTCCCGTCAAAATCAGTAGAAGTTCCGTTTTGAGTTCCCTTTTCCACAACCGTTACACCTATTAATGGTTGGTTGCTATCACTACCGTCATAAACAGTACCTGTTATGATTTGTTGTGGTAGCTCATCTAAACTATGCGCCTTAAATTGGGGCCCAAATCCAAGCGCAAGTAGGAGCACAAGACACCTTAAAAAGTGTTTCACTCGTATTAATTGTTGTATCATAATCTGTTGATGTAATGTTTTTCTATAAAAATTAATTCTGTTTGATTAAAATGACATATTCGTTATTTGCTTAAGTTTTTTTAGGTTTCTCATATGTTTGTTTTTGGTTACTAATCTGCTTTGTGGTTATCTGAAATATATTTTAGTTGATCTAAACTCCATTCATCCTGCCATTCCATTGCTGGTTGCCCTTGTTTGACGACAAGCGGAAGCCAGATATATCTACCATCACTATGTTTCTTAGGATTCCATCTATCCCCCATATATATATAAATACCTTCTGCTCTATTTATGGGCAATACATAGGTGCTTTGAGAAAAAAATGTCACATCTGCATTTTTTCCTTTAGCTGGATTCGCTAGCTTTTCCCAAGGTCCGAACATGGACTTAGCTTTAAAAGACCGGGCTTTATTGGGCTTCCATCCTGTAAGTCCTGAGGTTATCATGTAATAGGTTTCCTTATGTTTAAAAACAGCAGGAGCTTCATTCTGGCCTCCAGGTTGAACTCTTACCCATTCCTTTGAGAATCCTAAATAATCATCAGTGAGCTTAGAAATATGTAAGGTTTGATTCTCTTCTGAACTACTAATATGGTACGCTGTATCATCATCATCTACAAACACTGTCATATCACGCGACATTTGCCCTTTTTTAAAATCTCGACGTACATACAGGCCATCCACAAGAGCCTGATGCCATTCCGCCGTCCACCATTCAAGATGCTGTTCTTCAATATTTTCTTGGGTTTGTGATAACTCAAAATTTTGAGGCCATGATTTTTGATTGGGCCTAAATGATTGAATATATTTAAAGGGTCCTGTGGGTGATTGACTTGTGGCTACTGCAGTACGGGCGGCAGCATAACCTTGTCCCTTAAGCTCCAAATGAAACCACATAACAAACAATTTTGTTTTCTTATTGAAAATGACTTTAGGACGCTCTATAACTGACCCAATCGTAATTTCTGAATTGGGATCTGTACTTACTTCTAATGCCACCCCCTCATTAGACCAATTGATTAAATCTTTTGACTTATATACGCGAATCCCAACTTCAGCTAGACTATTTGCCCCTTTATGTTCACCATACCAATAATAAGTCTCGTTATGATATAAAATACCACCACCATGAGCATTGATATGATTACCATCATTATCTGGCCAAAGTTTGCCTGGAAAAAAACTACTGTGGTCGTTTTTTTGACCGTAGACAGATGCACTTAGAATTACCGCAGCAATTAATTGAAGGACTTTAATATAATTAATAAACATGTCTGGAATGTTATATTCTGTTAAACGTTTGGATTATATTCACGCAGCGAAATCGAAATAGTTAATCATATTCTATTGCAATTTTCATTAATTCAAAGATTGATCAAGGGGGACAAACTATCTTTTTATAGGGGGGTATTTATTCAATAGTTAAAAAAACAGCTATTTATATATCTAATTATTAATTTTTAGCGAATTTTAACAAAAATTAAATAATACTATGTGCGTGTTAAGCAGAAATAGCACTCTAGTTATTCAATGGTTCGTTTTAATATGCTTTTATAATTTGAGTTATACTCAAATTAAATATGATCTTAGAAATGAAACTTTAAAGGAGCAACTCACATTCTACCATCTAGATACCCAAAACGGACTATCAAACAATACCGTTAAAACAATTGAACAAGACGAGTTAGGCTTTATTTGGATTGGCACATCTGACGGTTTGAATAGGTATGATGGGAACGAATTCAAAATTTTTAGGAAAGAGAATTCAAATATTCGCAATAATTACATTCAAAACATTTCATTTGAAAATTCTGGGGAGCTTAAACTTGCAACCGATGGTGGACTGGTTACTTACAATCCGAAAAATGAAAGATTTTATTCCTTAAACGATTTCAATCCTCATTTAAAATTAAGCATCAATTCTTACATAGATATCTCAGAAAATAGCTATGCAATAGGCGTTTACGGTCAAGGTATTTTTACTTTTAATGATACTGAAGAAACAACTTTTTTAAATTCAGAAACTTCTGATCTATCATCGAATAAAATATCTTGTATGGTAAAACAGGGATCAAAAGGTGCTTGGATAGGAACTTTTGATGAAGGCCTCAATTATTTTGACTTTCAAGCAAATAAGATTACACCAATTCCTTTAGTAATTGATGATGATAAAGTTGAAGAAATCAACACCTTGTATTTAGATGAAAATCAAATTTTATGGATAGGTAGCAGTCAAGGCTTGATCGCTAGGTCTTACAATGGAAAACTTTATACCCTTAAAGAAGGCTCTACCAAACAAACTTTGACAGATGACCAAATTTTAGCAATTGAGAAAGATGACTATGGAAAGTTATGGGTAGGTACTTACTCAGGTGGTATTAATAGATTTGATATTAAAGCCTTTCTATCTAAAAGCCCTTCATTTAGCATAGATACCTATCAACCTCAAGATGATGGAACCAGCATAACAAATGCTAGCATCAATGCTCTTAAAAAAGACAGAAATGGATATTTATGGATAGGTACAAATGCTGGGATAGATTTTGTAGATCCAAAAGGTGAGCCCGTAAAATTACTTAAGAATAATCTTAAGGGTGGTGCAAAACTTATTCATAATAGAATTACAGGATTAGAAGAATTAAAATCTGGCTTAATTTTAATAGCTACAGATGGAGGAGGCTTAGATTCTTTTAATCCTGACACTGGTATTTACAGTGATGCTGACTTTATAGATTCAGATAAATTAAGAACAAAACATCTAAATTGTTTATTTGAGGACAACCAAGAAAAATTGTGGATAGGTACCTATCAAAAAGGACTACATCAATATGACCCGAGAAATAATACTTGGAGTTACTATTTAAATGGATCTAAAGCTGATGGAAATGATGTTCGTTGTATTGCACAAGATTCTAAAAATCAAATATGGGTAGGAACTAATCGTGGCGGTCTTTTTAAATACGATTCTAGTAAAAAGAATTTTGTTTACATAAAGGCATTAGATCAAATTACAGAAAGAATGGATATAAGAGCCATTGATTTTGATTCTAATGGTGTATTATGGCTGGCAACCTACGGCAACGGAATTGTTAAATTCAATCCTGATAACAATGAGGTATTCTCTTATTTTCATGGAAATCTTGATGGACTTACTAATAATGTCATATTTAGCATCAAAGTGCTTTCTGACGATACTATCGCAGCAGGTCAGAAATATGGAGGTTTAATTTTATTTAAAGATGGAGATTCCTCGGGTAAAACCTATACAGAATCTCAAGGCCTTAGTAACAACACTATAAACAGTATAATTAATTATAATTCTCAAAAATTGTTCTTAGGCACCTATAAAGGCCTAAGTGAATTTAACCTTGGCAACAAACAGGTTAAAAGCTTAAACTCCCTTTATAATATTCAAAAAAGTGAATATAATGTTGGTGCCGCACTTATTAGTAAAAAGGGGTATCTATATTTTGGAGGTAACAAAGGAGTTAACATATTTACCCCTGAGGACCTAAAAAATCAAAATGAAGCAAACACAATTATTATAAAAGACTTAAAAGTACATAATGAAGTTGTAAATGTTAGCCTTGATAATCCTAAGGCTATTCTTGACCAATCTATCATATATAAGGATCAAATAAAACTTCAGTACAATCAGAATAACTTTTCACTAGATTTTACTAGTTTAAATTTTCCCTTCGCTGCGTCTTTGCACTATTCTTATATTTTGGAAGGCTATTATGATCAGTATACTCACTTAAAAAATTCTAATAGAATTAATTTTAGTAATATTCCTCCGGGGAATTATACGCTCAAAATCAAAGCAGAAAATCAAGCAAACAGCACACGCTTTAAAGAATTATCAATAATAATTTTACCTCCCTTTTGGCAGACATTGCCTGCTTATATATTCTATATAGTTACATTAATTATAATCATTTGGGGTGGTTTAAAATATTACGCAGAGCGCTTAAAACTTAAAAACTCACTACTTTTTGAGCAGAAACAAAGACAGCTGGAACACGAACTAAATGAAGAGCGCATTAGGTTTTACACAGGAATTTCACACGAGCTTAAAACCCCTCTCACGTTGATTTTGGCCCCGTTAGAATCGCTTATAGACAATGTGATTCACAAAAAGCAACAGAAAAGTTTAAGACTCATAAAAAAAAATGCAGAACATTTATTGCAATTTATAAATAAGCTATTAGAATTTAGAAAAAGTGAAGAAGGTCTAAGTACTCTTCACTTAAATAGTTATGACTTAAATAAAAATCTGTCTCATTGGCTTGAATCGTACAAGCATCTTCTCAAGAAAAAGAATATTAATTTAATATTTAATAAACCTGAGGCACCTGTATTGGTGATCTGCGATCTCGAGAAAATTCACATTATCATTAATAATCTTATTACTAATGCTATTAAATACAGCAACATTAATAGTAAAATATATGTAAAACTGTGTTCTAATGCTTCAGATGTTACTATTGAAGTTGCAGATATTGGAGCGGGAATTGACGAAACTGAAATACACCAAATTTTTGAGTGGTATTATCAAGCACACTCCAAAATTAGAAAAGGTGGTAGTGGTATAGGTTTAGCCCTTTCTAAACGCTTTGCTCAACTTCATAATGGTAATCTTTATGTGAGAAGTACTCCTCAAAAAGGAAGCACATTTACCCTCAGTTTACCGGTTAGTCAGCCAAAGCAAAGTGAAGGATCACAGTCGCACCCAACAAATACAATTGAGGACAATCTTGCAAATATACAGGCTACAATCTATGAAGAGTTAACTGTAAACGATGTCATTATAGGTGTAGAAAAAGAGAGAAAGCTTGCCTTATTGATTGATGACAACCCAGATATCTTAACACTGTTAGATAGTATTCTTGCTACAGACTATGATCTTATTCATGCGCAAAATGGACAGGAAGGAATTTCACGTGCTATTAAATACATACCCGATATAATAATTAGCGATGTAATGATGCCTCAAAAAAATGGAATTGACCTATGCCGAGAATTAAAAGAACAAAGAGCAACCTCACATATCCCAATTATTCTGCTTTCAGCTAAAGGTAATTTTGACATTATTGAAACAGGTTACAGCAAGGGCGCGGATGATTATATGGTTAAGCCCTTTAATATTAAAGTTCTAAAAGCACGTATTGCTAATTTAATTGCTTCAAGAACCTCACTTTTACAAAAATATGAGACTCATGATGCAATTAACGCTAATGTAGATGCTGACGAACTTAAAGTATTAGATTCTGAAAAGGCATTTCTGAAAGAGTTCAAAGAAATTGTTCATCAAAATATACAACAGGATATTAAAACAATCGATACCATTTCTGAACAAATGAATATGAGTAGATCGTCATTATACCGAAAGATTAAAGCAATTACTGGAAAAAATATCAATGAATATGTTCGTAATATTAAAGTTGAACACGCCGCTTACCTGATTGAAAAAAAGAATTTTAATATTACTGAAGCAGCGTATGAGGTTGGTTATTTAGATCCTAAGTATTTCCGAAAAATTTTTAAGCAACGTTATGGGAAGACTCCATCTGCATTTAAATCAAATTGAGTTTAGTTTTGTTTATAAAGATAGATTGCTACCTAAAGACTAAATGACCAACAGCAAAATAGGATTATACTTGAAGGACAGAAACAGGTTCCATTAGTAAAAGCTTTTACTAATGGAACCTGTTTCTTAAAAATTGCCAAATTTTGTCTAAATCCAACTGTTTTTCTAAGCTGAAATTTGCCTAATTGATAATCTTATGCAGTGCTTGTGGGATTGAATCTTCCCCACTACTCATTTCAATTATTTTACCGAAGGTGTTCTTATTGTTGAGGACTTCTAAAACTGTTTCGGCAACTGCTTGTCTGGGTATTTTTGAATTGACCTTTTCAGGATCTGTGCTCATCATCACGGTGCCGGCTTCTTCGTCATCAGTTAAAGTGACAGGGCGTAGGATGGTAAAGTCGAGATCGCTTCTTTGTAATTCTTTGTCGGCGTAGTGCTTTGCAATATAATACGGCTTCATCCCTTCTACTTTACCCCAAAACGAGCGATCATCAGCATGCGAAGCTCCAACCATCACATATCGCTTAACGCCTGTTTGAGAAGCTGCGTGTATAGTTTTAATCGCTCCGTCAAGATCTATTTCCATCGTTTTATCGGCTCCTGTGCTTCCTCCCGAACCTGCTGTAAACACTACCGCATCATAGTTTTTGATTACTTTCTCAAGTGCTTCGGGGGTGTTTTCCAGACTTTCTACCACAGTAGGTACTTTCATTTTTTCAAAAAGAGGCTTTTGTTCTTCTTTCCTAATAAAAGCTGTGGGTTCAAAATCGGTAGAAGCCTGCATCAGCTTAGCAATGCGTTGTCCTACTTTGCCGTGTGCTCCTATTATTAACGTTTTCATAGTTTTTCTTTTTTTAGTTTTCCAGAATATAAAATTCCAGTACTGAATATCTCCTAAAGTTCTATTAAACTTTAGGAGATATTCAGTTAGATTTGCTTTAAAACCTATAGGTTTTCATTAAAGAAAGATTCTAGTTTATCAAACGGAATAAAATCTTGATCACCACCATCATAAAGATCTGTATGTACTGCATCATCAATGATCAGTAGTTCTTTTGGTTCTTGAGCAGCTTTATAAGCATCCTCACTAAAATAACGGGAATGCGCTTCAGAGCCGGCAATAATCAAGATGGGTCTAGGTTCTATTTCTTCGATATACGTTAGAATAGGCATATTCATAAAGGAAATAGAATTGGTCGCGGTCCATGAACCGTTTGAGTTGATCGATCTTGGATGAAAGCCTCTATCAGTCTTGTAAAAATCAAAATAGTCCTTTACAAACTGCGGTTCGTCTCCGTTAATTTCACTTGGTAAACCTTGCGGTGCCAGTGCTCTTTCACCATCTTGAGCATCTTCCCAGCGTTGTAAACTCATTTGCTCTAATTGTGCTGCACGCTGTTCTGAAGTTGTGCTATCAAAATACCCTTTTGCATTTACGCGAGACATATCGTACATACTCGTAGTTGCGACTGCTTTTACGCGTTTGTCAGCAGCGACTGCGTTTAGAGCAAATCCTCCGAAACCGCAAATCCCAATGATACCAATCTTATCCCGATTGATTCCTTCCTGCACTCCCAAGAAATCTACTGCCGCGCTGAAATCTTCGGTATTAATATCCGGCGAAGCTGTATTGCGCGGTTCTCCACCGCTTTCTCCGGTATATGACGGATCAAAAGTAAGTACCGCATAGCCACGTTTTGCTAATTCATTTGCGTATAACCCTGAAGCTTGTTCTTTAACCGCACCAAACGGACCGCTAATTGCTAAGGCTGACAATTGCTTATCACTGCTATTTTTAGGCAGATAAAGATCTCCTGCTAAGGTAATTCCGTATCGGTTTTTGAAGCGTACCGAAGTGCGGGTCACTTCCTCATTCAATTCAAAAATATAATCATCTTCTGTTCTCATAGTATCTCGTTTGTGTTCTTGATTTAATTCGTTTTCTGTTACAGCGATTTTATGTTCGCTTCTATTTTGATTATTAGCTACCCCTAATACCGAAAGGATCAGGACTGCAAATAGATTTATAGTTTTCATTTAGTTTTCTTGTTATTCTAAGTCTTTAATTTTCTTCGCAGGAACTCCGGCATAAACGCTTTTTGGCTCTACATTTTTATTCACCACAGCCCCGGCAGCGATTACTGCGTGCTCACCGATAGTAACTCCGGGTAATACCGTTACGTTGGCCCCAAGCCAAGCACCCTTTTTTATGGTTACTTTCTGTGGAATAAGTGTATTTCTAGTACTCGTTGCTATGGGATGATTTTCAGAGGTAATATTTACTCGAGGTCCAATCATAACATCATCTTCAATAACGATTCCTCCCAAATCCAGAAAACTACACGCGTGATTGATAAACACATTTCTTCCCAGTTGTATATGACGCCCAAAATTTGTGTAAAACGGCGTGAATACCGTGGTATCTTCTGAGACTACAGCTCCTGTAATTTCACTTAAATAATGCCGGGCTTCATCTAAATCTTGTGCGTTATTGAGTTTAAGATTTAAACGCATCGTTTTTTCTACAGAAGCGCCAATAAGACCATAATCAGGGTCATTCATAGTAACTTTTTCGTTAGCACGTAATCGGTCAAAAATTGTTTTCATCTTCATTAAATCTTAGCTTACTTCTTATACTGGTCATCAGCAACCTTTTCCATCCAGTCGACCACTTTACCATCAACTTCCTCCTGAATTGCCAGATGACTCATCGCCTTTTGAGGAGAAGCACCGTGCCAGTGTTTTTCTTCTGGTTCAAAGTAGATGACATCTCCCGGAAAAACTTCAACAATAGCTTCACCTTCCTTTTGAATCCAACCCATACCTGATGTGATAATCAGCGTCTGCCCAGCAGGATGGGTGTGCCAAGCTGTTCTAGCCCCCGCCTCAAAAGTCACCATTGCCGCAGCAGCATTTGTTCTGGGTTGTTGACTAAATTGCATCTCTACTCGTACTGCTCCTGTAAAATAGGCCTCAAGCCCCGGAGCAGAGTGGATCTCTTGATTTCTTGTAATTTTCATAGCGTTTAGTTTAAGAGGTTGTATTATTTAATATAGACTGAATCTGTAACCGTCTCCATCCAGTTAACGATTCCTTTTTCGGCGTTCGGAACGATGTACATTTGCTGAAGTCCATTGTTTTCAGCAGCTCCATGCCAGTGGCGTGTGTTTGGTGGACATTTAACAACATCTCCTTTTTGGATCACTTGTTTAGGCTGACCTTCTATCTGATGATACCCTTTTCCGTCAGTAATGATTAAAATTTGTCCGCCGGGATGGGAATGCCAATTACTTCGGCTTCCGGGTTCAAAATAGACGTTACCAATTGCTGTAGTATAGATAGAGTCTGGAGCGACTAACCCTATATTGTAGGCATTTCCTGTAAAGTTTTGATCAGGCCCCATCTCCCCTTTTGGGAAAATGAATTCTGTTTGAGTTGTTGTTTGAGAAGTGTTCTTATGAAGCTTACGGTCATTGCAGGCTACACTAAGCAATGCAGCTATAACAGTAGTCACAGCCAGATTGAATACGGGTTTTGCAGTCATTGGTTTTACGGTTAAAATTGAGCTACAAAATTATAGACCGTAACCAACCATCAGCTAACGATAATCAAATGATAGCTTAAGATTTTCAACACAAGCTATTAAAGTGTTGTTAAGACCACTTCATAAGGCAAGTCAAATTTAAAAATTCGCTGCCCTAAAAGCTCCCGGATTGGTTTGCGTGGCTTTTTTGAAGAAATTATTGAAGTATGATGGATAATCGAATCCTAATGCATAGGCGATGTCGCTCACATTCCAATCTGTATGTAAAAGCAAGGCTTTAGCCTCATTTGCAATGCGATTATTAATGTGCGTAGTCGTTGAATGTCCCGTAACCTCACGTACTGCCTTGTTCAAATAATTAACGTGTACCGAAAGCGCCTCGGCATAATCTTTAGCGGTACGCATTTTTAGCGGTTGTGCCATTCCCTCAATAGGAAATTGTCGCTCTAGCAATTCGATAAAAACATTAGCTAGACGCGTCAAAGCATTAACGGGCTGATGCAAATTTTGAGAAGGCTCTAGCTTTAAAGCCTCGTGAATCAAAAGATTAATGTAATTTCTGATTAAATCATCTTTAAGGCTATAATCAGTTTTTTGTTCTTCGATCATCTTCTTAAAGATGGTATTCAAAAATAACCGTTGCTCTTCTGAGATTTTTAAAACCGGAGTTCCATCTAGCTTGAACAAGGGAGATTGCTGCAAGCTTTCTGAACGATTAGAGGTCGCTAAAAATGCTTCGGAAAACAAACACGTGTAGCCGGTATAAGTCGTTGAAATCGTTTCCCACGAATAAGGAATGTGGGGATTGCCGAAAAATAAAACGGTTCCTTTATGATTAAAACTACGATCAGAATAATGAATTTTACTTTCGCCGGTGGTCAAACAGATTTTGTAGAAATCCTTTCGACTATAAATGCGCGTTGCATTGCTATCGGATTCGACTTGAAATACATTAAAACCTTTCAGCTTTAATTCTGTATTAAATTCAGAAACGGAACGTGTATTTTTCATTCGCCAAAATTAAGATTTTCAAAACAAATGTGGAATTTTAAAAAACAGGACAAATAGAACGAGTAGAGGTAGCTTAGTGAGTACCTCTACAAAAAATCCATTATTGTAAGTGAATTTGGTGGTGGTGTTCTGAAAGGGTAACAAGGTCTAAAGTAATTTCGCTAATAGTGAAACATCTTCGCCCTCTTTTTTTAGTGATTTACTCGGATTTACTACCCAGTAATACAATTTCTGAAGTTTCTACTTCGGTGACATAGCGTTTAAGCCCTGCACTATCGGTATAGCTTCTGGATTTCAGTTTTCCGGTTAATGCCAGTTCTTTACCCTTGGGTGCATAATTCTCAATAAGCTCGGCCGTTTTGCCCCACGCCACAATGGTGTGCCACTGGGTATCCTGTGTTTTTTCGCCTTTGGCATTTTTGTAAAATTCATTGGTCGCCAGTGAAAAGCGCACCACTTTTTTACCGCTTTCTAGGGTTGTTAGTGTAGGCTCTTGCCCTACGTTTCCGATTAACTGAACTTGATTTCTTAGTGTACTCAAAACTCAAAAATTTAGATGATTAAAAATGCTGCCCAAACCCTTTGGACAGTTTGCGTTTATACCTTTAAAAAATGATTTACTTATGTTATCCTGAGCGTTTCCCTTTTTTGTTTTTAAGGTTTTTGATTCCGCTTCTGTTGGTATGTTTTGAACTGATTTCATAAGATTTCATTTTGATTTACTTCCATTAGTGCCTATCGCTGTTCCCTTTTTTTGTTGCTGATACGTTTTCAAGAGTTTGAATTAGTAAGGACATATAAAAGCGAGACCCGAGCGGTTATGCTGTCCGTCTAATTTCAAACTATTGGTATTTTGCTTTCAAAAAAAGAGAAGTACAGCGATGCTGCTTAAGGGAATTCAAAAAGCTAACGAGGGAAGGTTTAAAACTTTTGAAGGAGGGCAAAATATTGGAACCCTAAACTTAAAAGTAGAGAACGATTTCTAAGGAGTCCGTATTAGATTTAATGGAATAATAAAATGAATTAGCACATCATAAATTACTTCCTTCCTATATTGAGATAAACTTCTTACTAGTTATAGTATATCAAAATGTTATTATGGAATATATAGGTTGGATTGGCGCATTACTATTTATTATCTCCTACTTACTTTTAAGTCTTGAATACCTCTCTGCTCAAAAATACTTGTATCACATTTTAAATGCTCTTGGGGCTTTATGCCTGGTGATAAATGCATTGGTTATTGATGATTACCCAAACATATTTGTGAATGCTGTTTGGGGGTTGATTGCATTAGTTGCTGTAATAAAGAGAATGCAACCTACTATAAAAGGAAAATCACGTGGTAAAATTTAGCAACTCAAGACTATTTTTTGTGTAGATAGCTACTTGTTTTTTATATCTCGCTTCAGACTCTTCGAACATTCCTAAGTAGTAATAGGCACCATCAATTAGGGCAAAAATAACTTCAGTTACTTCTTTCAAATTAGTATTATTTATAATACCGCATGATTTGGCTTCAAGTAATCTTTGATATAATACTTGGTGTAATTCAAGTAGGTATGATTTAAAACTGTTTTTAAATTCAGGTACTCGATAGATAAGTGCATAACAGCTATAAAAAACACCATCATCAAAATAGCTATTCCAGGCTCTGGTAAATAAATTTTCAATAAAAAGCACTAAATGTTCTTTAGTGTTCATCACACCTATATCCTCAGAAATCATCACGTTAAGATGCTGTTCTAGGATATATTCATTTAATCCAATCAAGAGTTCCTCCCTATTCTCAAAGTAGTGTAGAACCAATCCTTTGCTGATATCCATATGCTGGGCAAGCTTAGCTATAGAGGCATTCTCCAGTCCCAATTGACGCGATACTTCATAAAACGCAATGATAATTTCTTTCCTTCTTTGCTCGCTAATATTTTTTCTACCCATACTAAAATTTATCAAAAATAGACTTTTCAATTTTTTATTGAACTCTGTAAAACATAATAACACAAAGACAACATTTAAGTAATCATTATTTAATTGAACGATTGGTCAATCTATTTTCCTTGTCTGCTACTTTTGATGCCATCAAATCAAAAAATATGCATCTCAAAAAAACAGTATTACTTATTTCGTTATTCGCCTCAATTATAAACTTGAATGCTCAGTTGCAAAAAACTACTTCAATTAAGCAAAAAGTAGTCTTCATTATAGTTGATGGCATTGCTTACGACATGATCGTGAACAACCCCTCACCTCGATTGGATGAAATTGCTGTCGAAGGATCGATAACCCAAGCATATGTTGGAGGTTTAAAAGAAGGATATTCTGAAACGCCTACAATTTCTGCTGTTGGTTATAATAGCCTACTTACAGGGGTATGGGCAAATAAACACAATGTTTGGGGCAACAGTATTAAAGATCCTAATTATAATTATCCTACAATTTTTAGACTATTCAAAGATCAATATCCGAATGGCAAAACCGCTGTATTCTCTACTTGGTTGGACAATCGCACAAAACTTATAGGAGAAGGCTTAGATCAGACTAGAGCGGTTGAAGTTGATTATAAATTTGATGGATACGAACTTGATACTATTAGGTTCCCACACGATGCCAAACGTGAATACATTAAAAAAATAGATGCGCTAGTGGCTAAAGAAGCTGCATTTACTATAAAAACACAGGCTCCGGATCTTTCTTGGGTTTATCTAGAATATTCGGATGATATGGGCCACGGCTATGGAGATAGTCCACAACTTACTGCAGCCATTAAATATGAAGATAGTTTAATTGGTTCCATCTACGATGCAGTGAAATTTCGAGAACAAAGCCACCAAGAAGACTGGCTGTTTCTAGTAACTACAGATCACGGACGATCGCCTAAGGATGGAAAACATCACGGAGGACAGACAGATAGAGAACGTAGTACCTGGATTGTTACTAACAGTAAAAACACCAACACTTATTTCGACACACAAATACCCGCTATCGTAGATCTGCTGCCTACGTTGACTAGTTTTTTAAACATAGATGTAGCCAAAGATATACGCTCAGAGTGGGATGGGGTTTCTCTTATAGATCCTGTTGATTTCATAAATGTTCAAGCTGCAGTGTTAGATAATCGACTGCATTTAGAATGGGAAACTTTAGGAAACAAGAATACCCAAGTCAGCATTTTGACAACCAACACTAATGATAAGAAGTTGGGTGGAAAAGATAACTATACCAAAATCGGTCAAACTTCCTTGGGATCAGAACGGTTTGATATTGTTCTAAAAAAAGGTAAAAAACTTCCGGTTAAAATTCTTCTACAGACGGAAAACACCACTCAAAATGTTTGGGTTAACCAAAAAAATCAATCAACAAAAAAAAGCAATTAATCTCAAAATGACATGAAGAAAATCTTTACTCTTTTAATCCTTTTAGTTTCACTGGTCTCCTTTGCTCAGCAGACCGTTAAAGGTGTAGTCAAAGACCCCAATGGGGTGCCCTTGGGAGGCGTTACCGTTATGATTCCTGATAGTTCTCGAGGGACGGTAACTGATTTCGATGGAAATTTCAGTATTCAAGTGAATAGTGGTGAGACCTTACAATTTTCCTACGTTGGTTTTACAAAGCAAGAAGTAGTTATCTCAAATCAATCGCTTCTTGAAATTATAATGGCAGAAGATGCGCAAGCTCTTGATGCTGTAGTTGTAACAGCCTTAGGAATCAAAAAGGAGAAAAAAGCGCTGGGATACGCAGTTCAAGAAGTTGAAGGTGATAATCTAGAAAAAGCAAAAGAACCCAATTTTGTCAATCAACTTTCAGGTCGCGTAGCTGGGTTGAATATTAAGAACTCAACTGATCTGTTTCAAAATCCCACCATAGAGTTACGTGGCGCTACTCCCCTACTAGTAATTGATGGAATTCCTGATCGTACGTTAGATATCTGGAAAATTAATTCGGACGATATTGAAAGTATAAGTGTTTTAAAAGGTGCTACTGCTTCTGCACTTTACGGTTCTGTAGGAAGAAATGGGGCAATTATGATTACAACAAAACGAGGTAAAAAAGGTAAACTCAATGTAAGCTTCAATAATTCTACCTTATTTCAAACAGATTTCATCCGGGTGCCTGATGTTCAAACAACTTATGGAAACGGAAATCGAGGTGTTTATGCTTATGTTAATGGAAGTGGATCCGGTACTGAAGGCGGAGGTTGGATTTGGGGTCCACGCCTAGATCAGCAGGATCCTACTACTACAAGCGGTTTTTATGAAACCACGCAGTACAACAGTCCAGTAGATCCTAACACAGGAGAATTAATGCCAATACCCTTTACATCTAGAGGTAAAGATAATATCAAAAATTTCTTCGAAACAGGAATTATACAGTCCAACAATGTGAGTGTGGGTTGGGGTAATGATAAGGCTGACGTTCGTCTTTCTTTATCTAACAACTATCAGAAAGGAATTGTTCCTAATACGGATTTGAAAAACACATCATTCAACCTTGCTGGTACCCTAAGACCTACTGATAAACTTACATTAAATGGCTCTTTAACCTACAATAAGCAATTCACTAGTAACTTTCCTGAAGTTGGTTATGGTCCTACTAACTATCTCTATAACTTGATATTATGGACTGGTACAGATGTTGACATTAGAGATTTAAAAAATTACTGGCGCGAAGGTCAAGAAGGCATACAGCAACGTCATTTTAATATATCCTATTATAACAACCCCTACTTTCAGGCATTTGAATATGAAAGAGGTTATAATAAGACCAACATTTATGGAAATGCTTCCTTCAATTATGAAATCACCGATGCTATAAGTCTCAGAGGACGTACGGGGGTAAATGAGTACAGTCTTTACCGAACTTATAAAGAGCCTAAAAGTTATATCGGTTATGGTAATAAATCCAGAGGAAACTTTTCAATTGCACAAACGGAGTATTTCGATATCACTTCAGATTTAGCTCTTCACTTTGAAAAGAAAATTTCAGATAATTTTGGGATCACAGCAGAAGGAGCATATGTTAATTATTATAGAAATTCAAAAAACACGTCTCAGTCTACTGATGGATTGAATGTCCCCGGATTTTACAATTTAGCAAATAATGCTGGCGCTACATTATTAGGTTCCAATCGTGAAGAAAAAGAAACCATCAATAGCTTTTACGGCTTTATTGATCTTGAGTTCTATAACGCATTTTATCTATCATTAACAGGGCGTAACGATAAAGTCTCAACATTACCTGAGGGTAACAATTCATTCTTTTATCCGTCTGTTTCCGGTTCTGTTGTACTAAGCAGTCTTTTTGAAATGCCAAAGTGGGTAAGTTTTGCCAAACTTAGAGGTTCTTGGTCTCGAGTTTCTGAAGGTAAAATTGGTAGTGATCCGTATGATTATATTTTAGCCTATGAAAAAGGCACTACTTGGAATGGTACTCCGTCAACCTACTTTGGCAGTAATTTACTTTCTCCAAATTTAGAACCAGAAACCTCAGACACTTGGGAAGTTGGTGCAAATATAAGAACCTTAAATAATCGACTTGGATTGGATATTGCTTACTACCAAGCTAGAGATTATAATAATTTAATATATAGCCCCATTTCTGATGCTTCTGGGTATAGTAGTATTTTATTGAATGGAAATGAATTTCAAAGAAAAGGTATAGAATTAACGCTAGATGCGACACCTATTAAAAATGAAAACTTTAGCTGGAACACTCAGATAAATTTAAGTCATTACCGCAGATACCAAGAAGAAATCTATGGCGATCGTGAGCAAACTGAAGGATATATTCGTGTTGGTGATAGAACTGACAAAATATATACTGGAGTCTATCAAACTAATGCTGAAGGAGATGTAATTTTTGAAAATGGATTACCAGTTTCAGATCCATATGATCGATTCATTGGCTATGATGAACCTGACTTAACTTATGGAATTTCTAATAGTTTACAGTATGAAAACATCTCCTTATCATTCTTATTTGATGGTCGCTTAGGTGGTTTGATGTATTCAAATACAAACCAGAAAATGTGGTGGGGAGGTACTTCTAAAGGAACAGTAAATCAGTTTAGAGAAGATGCTGTAAATGGTGAAAATACATATATAGGAAATGGTGTTGTGGTCACAGGTGGTTCGGTTAGCTACGATGTTAATGGAACCATTACAGAAGATACGCGTACTTACGCTCCTAATGATGTACCTGTAAACTATATCAGTTTTATGCAGAGCACTAGTAATTACCACAATAAGAATTACCATTATTACAAAGAAACCTTTATAAAGCTAAGAGAAGTAACGCTAACCTACCAATTCAATGAAGCGTTCTTAGAACGAACACCATTTAAAAGCTTAGACGTTTCCCTTGTAGGCCGTAATCTATGGTTAGCATCCGATATTCCTAATGTTGATCCTGACTCAGGAGTAGATAATCTTCAAGCTCCGGCGACCCGCAATATTGGATTTAACATCAATGCAAAATTTTAATACACCAAATTAATGATGATGAAAAAGTATCTAATTATATTCTCTTTACTACTGCTTGCTGGATGTTCTAAAGTTGAAGATTTACAAAACGACCCTAACCGGGCCACTCAAGTAAGTCCAGATTTACTCCTAACCACAATTGAGACTACAGCCTTTAATAATGTAAGTCTTAATGCTGCATTAGCTAGTAGACAATTAACATTTACAGATGGCACCAATCAATATCAGTATTATAACTGGCAACGAGCTGGTTTTGGTCAATACGATGATCTAAAACAAGTTTATAAAATGATTCAAGAATCTCAACGTACAGATTCACAGGTGTATCAAATTTTGGCAAAGTTTTTCAATGCTTATTACGCTATTGAACTAACCCGTGTATTTGGCGACGTACCTTATACAGAAGCTGTAGGTGCTGAGATAGGAATTTATACTCCTTCTTATGACCGTCAAGAGCTAATTTATGCATCAGCCCTTGATTCTCTTAGGGCTGCTGGTTTAGAATTAGCTCAAAACACTGAAACTATTCGTGGTGATGTTATTTATGAGGGGAATAAAAGACAATGGCAAAAACTAATAAATAGTTATAGTCTTAGAGTTCTAATGAGCCTATCCAATAAAGTTGATCAGACCGATATTGATATTGTTGGCCGGTTTAATGAAATCTTGAATAATTTTGATCAATTCCCAATATTTGAATCTAATTCAGATAATGCATCTTTAGTTTATGTAGATATTCAAGACAATCGCTATCCGTTATTTAATGATAATTCGCTTCAAACAGCCTATTATATGGAACAAACCTTTGTAGAAAGGCTTCAAAACTATGAAGATCCTAGATTGTTTATGATGGCGGACAAAAAGCCAAATGCATCAAATTTAAACGTGGAGGATTTTTCAGCATATGGTGGTTTGTATGGTAGCGCACCTTTAAGCGATAACGGATCTAAAGCCGTTAGTGGAGAGGCCTCTCGAATTAAGCCGCGATATTATAACAATCCTGTAAATGAGCCTTCAATACTTATGAGCTATGCTGAACTTCAATTTACACTAGCAGAAGCAGCTGCGCGCGGTTGGATTTCAGAACCAAGTGAACCGTATTATAAGTCAGGAATAGCTGCATCTTTAGCTTTCTACGGAATATCGCAGGCTGAAGATTACTTAAATAATCCTACAATTCAATTAAACAGTAATGAAGACCTAGAGTCTATACTTACTCAAAAGCACATTGCCTTGTTTTTGAATACTGGTTGGCAGAGCTTTTATGACCAAAGAAGAACAGGTTTTCCCGAATTTAATGTAGATGGTGGTGGAATTTTAAATAATGGTTTGATCCCAAAACGTTTTATGTATCCTCAAAATGAAAGCATCAACAACCCGGAAAATTTAAACGAAGCGATTAATCGACAATTCCCTTCGGGCGACAATATAAACGCTTCGATGTGGCTCATTGATTAAATTGCATCTGCTTAACAAATTTAAAAAGCTATGATTTTAAAATCATAGCTTTTTTTAAATAATTATTCAATTACGAGCTGTTGGAATTAAGATTATTAAATCACTATATCCTTTAACGGGTCTTCATTTAAGGTTTTAATTCTAGCCTATAATCATTATTGAATGCTAGTTCAACAGTGTAGCAAACAAAATTTTCTAAGTACTTCTGCTTTTATAGTAATTGAAAGTCCAAGAGTGTATCTTATCTAACGAATCTTAAACTCTTATCAATCTTTAGTTCTAAGCGTTCCATATCCTACTTAACTTTCTGGTCAATAACGCGAGCATAAATTTGAGTTGTGGCGAGCTTGGTATGTCCTAATAATTTTGACACAGTTTCAATAGGAACCCCATTTATAAGTGTTACTGTAGTTGCAAAAGTATGCCTGGCCACGTGAAAAGTGAGGTTTTTCTTTATCCCGCAGAAATCAGAAATCTCCTTGAGATAGCTGTTCGTCTTTTGATTGGATAACGTGGGCAGTAACCTGTTCCTACCAGAAACACGTGGATGATCTTGATATTTCAAAAGAATCCATCTCGCTTTATTCAGCAATGGTATTCGAAGCTCTACGCTTGTTTTTTTGTCGCATAGCTTTGATCCATTGCTGGCCATCTAAATCGGTTTCAATATTATCTTTATTCAATTTGGCTACATCTATATAGGACAAGCCCGTATAACAAGCAAATAGAAAAATATCTTTAACGATATCGAGACGCTCTAAGGAAGACGAAAAATCTTCTAGTTGTTCAAGTTCATACTGAGCTAGAAACTCTCTTCTATTTTTTACATATGAGCTTTTAAAACGAATAAAAGGATCTTTATCTATCCATTCGTGGTGGTATGCCATCGTAAGCATTTTACGTAATCTTTGTAAATGCTTCATCGCCGTATTATGCCCCATCTTTTTTTGATGATCTTTCGGCTAATAGGATTTTAAAAAGAACTCAAAGTTTTTAATAAAAGCATAGTCTAGTTTAGTAAGATAGATATCATCTGTTTTATACTTATCCACAAGAAACTTCTGTAAGTAGCGTTGTGTGACTTTATAATGACGAATTGTATGGGATGAAAGCGATGTAACAGAAATGGAATTGTGATATTCAAATAATTCTGATAGGGTATTATTACGCTTATCCTCACCTAAAAATTTATTTTTTATAGCTGAGGCGGTAATAAGGTTTCCTTCGTTCAGCAAGTCTTCATAAGATTGATAGATAAGTGAACGTATTTGATCTAAATATTTATTCAGAGATTTCGCAAATGGTTTGGATCCACGAACCAATCCTTAACTACTATCCCAACTTTCCACAGGCACTTTTCGCTTTAAGCTAATATTTGCTCGTTTCCCGTTAACAGTGATGCGAGCATAGATTATTGCTTCTTCATTTTCAGCTCTACAACCGTTAATCCAGAAGTTTAAACTAAACGTTAACCGAGTTCTCATAATATTCGTCTTTAAATGAAACATTTTTCTAGACGAAATTCAAACGTAAGTGCTTAAATTTAAGCATTTTAAACCTTAATTCGGTCAACAAAATAAAAGTTTAAATTTGTTGACCGATTTGTGGTATTTTTTATTGAATTCAAAGCTATTTAAATAAATCCATAAAAAATATAAAACCCTGTAAATCATACAATTTACAGGGTTTTGATCCAATTTGAATGCTAAAAAAGTGATCGCGACAGGATTCGAACCTGTGACCGTCTGCTTAGAAGGCAGATGCTCTATCCAGCTGAGCTACGCGACCTTTTTGCGGGTGCAAATATAATGCTTTAACTAAAATTTGAAAGCATAACCATTCAGAAAATTTATAAATTTTATCTTTTGAAAAGTATACCGCTCATTTACTGAATATTATAATCCTTTCAATCCACTTAACTGAATAGAAAGTCCTTCTACAAAATGAAAAACCCGCGCTTGCGCAACGGGCCTTTCTCCCAACTTAAACTCTTATTCAACTATGCTTTGGAGGAATCGTAAGTATAATTTCATCGTTACCGTCAACTTATGATTTGGGGTTGAAGTATTATGGCAATTAGAAATTCGGCTGTGTTGTAATTAAATCAATTATGACTTGGGGAAATCTTAATTTGGGGAATTAAGCTGTTTTAACGGGATTCTTAATATTTGCTAATTCTAAAGGCTTATGTGTATAAATCATTCTGCCTGTAAATTTAACCTTCTCCAATTGGTAAAGTCTCAATATGGCATCAGGTAAATCCTCACTAGCCAAAGACTCAACTTGCTGAGCAACTACTAAATCAAGAGCGCTAGTTAAAATGATTTTTTCAGAAACGGGCTTCACTTCATCTGTGTTAGCTGAAGCAAGTGCACTAAGAAAAAGAGCACAAATAAGAGTAAAAGTTCTAAGCACGATTTGGGTTTTGTTGTATTACACCCCAAATATATAACCGTTGATCCATAAAAGTCAATTTTTTTCGACGAAATACACAATTTTTGGAATTGTTTAAGATTTTCTAGGTAATTAACCGCTATATAAGCACTTAAAATTGCAAGAACAGGAAAATATCTGAGCAAGATTAATTATCACACGAAGAAAATGTAGGTTTCTACTTACATTTTATGGTTTGAGTTCTGATATATATATACCTCAGTAGCGCCCAAACCATATTTTTGATAATCCGCATCATAATATTTAACGGTATCGTATCGCGAAAAAAGATATTCCAATTCTGCACGCAATACGCCCTCTCCTACACCGTGTATAAAAACCACGCGTTGAATGCGTTTAAGAATTGCATATTCAAGTTTTCTTCTTGCAGTATCGACCTGCAGATTAAGCTTATCATGCGCAGACATCTCGCGCTCAGATTTCGTCAAGTGATGTATATGTAAATCGACTTCCATTGGAGGAAGAACGCCTTTATTTTTTATAGGTTGCTTTTTTTTCTTTGAGTAAGCTTTCTCCTTTTCAATAATCAAATCATCGAAATCGTCATCAAATTCTAGATCTAGCGTTTTATTAGGAACAATTTCTTTGATAGATACCTCAAACTCAAAACCATCTTTTGAAGTAATCAAAATCTTTTCACCTTCAATTTTCGTAATTACTCCAGACAAATTATCATCTAAAAGTGTAACTCCCTGACCTATTTTGTATTGAGAACTCATAAAATTGGTTTTAACTCGATAAAAAGCTTTAAATCTTCTTTGAATTACGCAAACGGATTGGTAATTTTAGTATCTTTGCAAAAATATTTCAATATGAGAAATTTTTACTCCAAATTATTTTTTTTATTACTCCCGGCCATCGCTAGCTGCCAATTGTATGTAGGTGATGCAAATACTAACTCATATGTTTATAATAGTGGAGAGATTGTGTTTGTTACACAAGATGTAAATCTTCAAGGTGCTCCAGATCAAGATAAGGGTAACTTTTATTTACGTAGTGAAGGACAGCTCATTCAAGGTATTGATAATAGTGCTAATGAAGGGGATGGTACCCTTTCTGTTTATCAGACCAATACTCAAAATCAATGGGATTATCACTATTGGACTTCACCTGTGGGTGACCCTGACAAATCAGCCACCGGCAATGGTAACTCAGGTAATGTTAATTTTTATCTCAGTGACGATGATAACGGGGGTCTATATAAAACAGATGCTACAAGCACTATTACTGCTACCCCTGTGAATTTCACTACAAACTTTAACAGTTCAATTACAAGTCAATATGATTTTAGTCTTTCAAGCTACTGGCTATATAAATTTGTAGCTACAACAGGTTATGGTAATTGGTCAAAAGTAAGCGCTTCAAATCCTCTAGGTGCTGGTGAAGGCTTCACTATGAAAGGTCTCGGAAATGGGACTTCACCAACAGGAATTGTTCCAATTGATTTTAGGGGAAGACCCAATAATGGGACTATAAATGTTGTAGTTGCAAATGAAAATTTAACACTTGTTGGAAATCCTTATCCATCGGCAATAAATTTAAGTTTTTATTTATTATCTAATTCGTTACCAAATGGTTCTGATTTAAGTGGATGTTTGGGTACTTATCCTAATACATATTCGCCAGAAGCTATAGGCCCTAATATTACCGGTCTTGCATACTTTTGGGAATCTGACCCTAATGTGAAATCTCACTATATTAAAGATTATGAGGGTGGTTATGGAACTTATTCTCCAGAAGGCAGCTGTAATTCGACTGGAACCTACGAACAACCTGTTTTTATAGAATACGATAATGAAGGGCAACCTGTTTTAGATATTAATGGTGACCCGGTAGAAACAGGAGTTAATGGAAGCACTACAGAAAGACATTTTACTCCTATAGGTCAAGGCTTTTTTGTTGAAGGAGCAACTGACGGTGCAGTGACAGCTAAAAATGAATTTAGAGTATTTATTAAGGAATCAGAAAACCCATACTCAAATTTTAAGAGTAATACCACTTCAAAGTCAAATTCTTCAGCAAACACTGAAAAGAAAACCACTACAAGAGCTGGTGATTTTACTCTTAATGAGCACGGGGTTATAGTTTTATCAAAATTTCGTCTCAAGACTTTGGTAAATAAATCATATACTCGTGCATTAACAGGGGTAATGTTGGATGAGGCAACCCTAGGATTTGATGTAGCCGGAGATGGCAACAATGTTTCGGAATTACCTTCTGACATTAATTTTTTAGTCAATGATAGAGACGATTCTTATTTAATTAATCTCTTTCCTTATAGTATCGATGTAAAATTACCTTTAAAAGTATCAGGAGCTAACGAAATAAATACATACGAAATACAAGTATCTGGTTTAAACTTCACCCCAGACGAGAGCATCTACTTACACGATAAGCTCACTGACGAATATCACGATATTCTTGATGAATCTTACGAATTTGAGCTAGAACAGGGCACGTATACTGATCGTTTTGAAATTGTATTTAAAGATGCTAAAACTTTAGATGTCGAAGAAGTTGAAGAGGTTAAACGTTCTTTTAATATTTATCAGAACAACGGCCGCGCTGAACTTACAGTACTAAATCCGTTGCAAACGGAACTTAAAGAAGTCAATGTATTTGATATTAGCGGGCGTCTTTTAGTCTCAAAATTAAATGAGGGTACAAGCGAAAAAGTGATCATTCCTTCTAATGCGTGGAGCGACGGGGTTTATATTGTACGAGTGACCACGCGCGATAATATTGAGTATACTAAAAAAGTTTCTGTAAGAAATATTAAGTAAGCTATGGAAGAATACATGCTTCCTTGCCTGAATAAAAAATACTTAGGCTTTGAGTGTATGGGCTGTGGATTGCAGCGTTCTCTGGTTGCATTATTTCAAGGTGATTTTGTCAAAGCCTTTGAGCTATATCCCGCAATTTATCCTTTGGTCTTTCTGGGTGTTATGATCAGCCTGAATTATATGGTAGGCGTTAAATATGGTAGCAAAATCATTTCAGTTTTGGCAATCTTATCTGTAACCACTATTATTGTAAGCTATATACTCAAACTAACATCCTGATATGGAACAACAAAAACTACCTAACGTAACCATTTCCTTAATTCTAGGAATTGTATCATTTATTGCGTGCTGCTTCAGTTCTGGTTTTGGCGGACTCTTATTTTCTGGTATCGCGCTTTTTCTAGCGAATAAAGACAAAAAATTAGCAGCGCCTAATCCTGAACTTTATGAGAATTATGGTCAACTTAAAACTGCGCGTATTATCGCTATCATTGGTTTAATCTTAGCGGTTATCGTTTCTATTTTCTGCATAATCTTGTTGATCATCTTCGGAAGCGCAGAAGCTATTCAGCAATGGGCTTTGGAGATGCAAAACGCACAAGCTTAGTTACTATCTCGCGGCAAGCCTTTTCGGTTTTAGACCCTTTTGGCGACGCGTTTGAGGTAAAATCGTATTGTATGAAAGCCTGAGCGACTGCTCAGGCTTTTCTTTTATAGTTTAGTCTCAAAATCTTAATAATTTACTTAGATTATATTGAGATCTTTATCCTTAATTTTGCGCCCCTAATTAATCCTCATGGCCTACCAAATAGATACGTATTTAAAAGATTTTAGCTCCTATGTAGAAGACTTAGGTGTCGTTCCCTTTTATGCTGAAATGCTTACGGTATTTATAAATGCGTTTATCTTCATCCTGCTCATTGCCTTATTAGATAAACTTCTTAAAAAACTCATCGTCGAAGCATTCAAGGTTTTTAGCAATAAAACGAAAACCTCTTTTGACGACTTTTTGGTTCTTACCAATTTCCCTAGATATATTGGCCACATTATTCCGCTAGCCATTTTTAAATGGTTTTTTGTTGAGTTGCTTGAGGATTACCCCACCACGCTTTATTGGCTTCTAAAGATTTTTGACCTTTACGTAATTCTGCTTATTCTAAAAATTATACGCAGCTTATTACGTACATCTCGCGATTACTTTCAGACCAAACAACAGTTTCACGACAAGCCTTTACAGAGTTACCTACAGGTGACCATGCTCTTTTTATGGGGCATTGGGATTTTCTTTTTTATTCTGGAGCTTTTTGATAAAAACGCGATGAATTTTGTGCTTCAGTTGGGAGCAGCTTCGGCAGTTATACTTTTGATATTTAAAGATACGATACTCGGTTTTGTAGCTTCCATTCAGGTTTCTATCAATGATATTGTGCGTATTGGCGACTGGATCACCTTTAGCAAATATGGAGCAGATGGTACGGTCACTGAAATTAACCTTGCTACCGTTAAAGTGCAAAACTTTGATATGACCTATACCACAATCCCAACATACAGTTTGATTTCAGATTCTTTTCAAAACTGGCGTGGAATGCAAGAAAGCGGGGGGCGACGTATAAAAAGATCGGTCTTTATCAAACAAAATTCCGTTAAGTTTCTAACCGAAGCTGATTTAAAAGAACTTAAACGAATTCAACTTGTTGCTCCGTATATTGAACATATGGAAAAAGAAGTCCTGCGCACCAATAAAAAACAAGGCGTTGATCAAAGCTTAGCCATAAACGGATTGAATCAAACCAATTTAGGGGTATTTAGAAAATACATTGACGCCTATTTGTATGAAAATCCGGCGATCAATAAGGACTTATTTTTGATGGTGCGCCACCTTCCTCCTACTGCTCAGGGAATTCCGCTTGAGATCTTTTGTTTCAGCACTGATAAGCGCTGGGAGAACTATGAGCACATTCAAGCTGATATCTTTGATCACGTGATCGCTGCTGTACCGTTCTTTGGTCTTGAAATTTTTGAAGAACCTTCTTCTAAGGATATTACCAGTTTTTTAACGCAGAAAAACCAGTCAAAAGAGTAGCTTACGGTTAAACTGCTTTCAAGTGCATTTTTAAGCTCGAAAGTCCCTAACCTAACCTAAAATGACCTTTAAAAATGTACTCCAGATTATTGGAGGAATCGCTATTGTACTCACAATAGCACCGTTCATTGCGGCTGATTATTGGTGGATACGCATTTTTGACTTTCCACATATGCAACTCACCATCTTTACCGCGGCGGCTACCTTAGCGTATTTTATAAAATTTGATATTAAATGGGCAAAAGATTATGCATTTATGAGCATAATGATTGCCTGTCTTGTTTTTCAGGTTGTCAAAATTTATCCCTATACGCCTCTTGCTGAAAAGGACGTTTTAGACAGTACCATCACTGATCAAAACAGAACTTTTAAGCTTTTAGTAGCTAATGTTTTACAAAAGAATAAAAAGCACGAGGCGCTTTTAGAAGAAGTTGAAGCAAAAGATCCACACATTTTATTGCTTCTAGAAACCGATAAAGATTGGTTAAATGCCATTGCACCTACACTATCAAAAAACTACCCGCATTATAAAGGAATTCCGTTAGACAATACCTACGGAATGTTACTGTATTCAAAATTTCCTTTAGAAGACCCAAAAATTCATTTTCAAATAGATGACAGCATACCTTCTATTGAATCTGTGGTGCAACTTCCTTCTGGCGACAGGTTTGAGCTATATGCTATTCACCCTACCCCGCCAATGCCTCAGCACAACCCGATGTCTACTGATCGGGACGCTGAAATGATGAAAACTGCTTTCAAAAGCCGAAACAATACGTTACCAGTAATTGCAATAGGCGATTTTAATGATGTGGCGTGGTCAGAATCTACAGAGCTTTTTAAGGAAGTTAGCGAGTTGCTTGATTTACGTATCGGGCGTGGATTATTCAATACGTTTAGTGCTAAAAGTAAACTTATGCGATGGCCGCTGGATCATATTTTTGTTTCTGAACACTTTAGGGCAAAAACGGTTCTGCGAGGCAATGCAATTGGCTCTGATCATTTTCCTGCTTTCGCCGAACTTACACTTGAACCTGAAAACAAAGCAGAGCAAATGCCTAAACCTCCTCGTGAAGAACAATTAGAGCGAGCGTATGATATTATCAAAAAGGAAGCTACACAAAAAGATACGCGCAAGCAATCTGACAATACCTAAACTACATACCAAAGCAGCGTAGAAACAAGCAAACCTATACACGCGATTAAGCTTGTGAGTATAGACCAACTTTTAAAGGTCTGTTTTTCAGTTAAGCCTAAATATTGTTTTACAAGCCAGAATCCGCTATCGTTTACGTGTGAAAAAATTGAGGCTCCTGCTGCAATGGCGATCACTAAAATAGCAAGTTTCATATCATTTAAATTATTCTGAACCACCAAAGGCGCGGTGATTCCGGCGGCAGTGATCATTGCTACAGTTGAAGAACCTTGCATTATACGCACCAAAGCAGCAAGAATAAAACTGAAAATTACCGGTGGAAAATAATCGCTTTGCAGCGCATTAGCGATCATCTCGCCTACACCGGTGTCAATCAATATTTGTTTAAACGCACCACCGGCTCCTGTCAATAATATAATGACACCTGCCGGATATAATGCTTTCGTCGAAATTTCTAAGAGTTTTTCTTTAGAAACGTTTCGGCGTATGCCTAAGATATACCAAGCGATTAAATTGGCTAAGATCAACGCTGTAAAGGGGTGTCCCAGCAATTGAATGATATCAAGAAAAGTTTCTGAAATTCCTATTCTTGCTCCAAGCGGACTGCTTAATACGGTGTTTAAAACGATCAGCAAAATGGGAAGAAAAATGATTAGAAGTATAGTTGCAGGTTTGGGCGCATTTGTGAGCGATCGTTTTTCTTCTTCTATCTCCTCAGGTGCTTCAATATGAATTCGTTTTGCTATCCGTTTCGCAAAAAACGGTCCTGCAATTGCCGCAGTGGGAATTCCTGTTATAAACCCAAAGAGAATTACCCATCCCAGATTTGCATTCAAAATATCTGCCACAGCAATGGGTCCTGGTGTAGGCGGTATAAACGCGTGAGTTACGGCTAAACCAGCCAAAAGTGGCAACGCATAAAGTAAAAGCGACTTTTTTGTGCTGCGCTGCAAAGCATAAATAAGAGGAATTAAAATTATAAAGGCTACATCAAAAAATACCGGGATCGCAACAAAGAACCCCGTTAGCATAATTGACCACGGAGCATTTCTAACTCCAAATTTTTTAAGAAGGTACTGAGCAATGGCCTGTGCTCCTCCTGAATGCTCAAGTACCGCTCCAAATAAAGAACCCAATCCCACAACGGTTGCAACAAAACCAAGCGTACCGCCTATTCCGTCTGTAACTGACTGAAGTACGCTTTCTGTTGGCAATCCGCTCAACACCCCTACAACGATTGCGGAGAGTAACAGCGCTAAAAACGCTTGTAGCTTTAATCGCAAGATTAATAACAACAATAATCCGATCCCTGCAAAGACTGCAAAAAGTAACTGTGCTTCCATTATAAGGCTTTCAAAATTTCATCTACTATTTCTTCTGGCGATGGTGCAATTGATACGTGTATCCCATAATCTGCCGGTTCAAGCGTGTCTAACTGAGATTGCAGCAATTCTGCTTTAAAGTAGTGGTTTTTTCGAGCAGTCATTCGGGATTTTAGAAGTTCGTACGATCCGTCAAGAAAAACCCAAGTAACCTGTTTATTTACATCTAATCGTTTCCTATATACTTCTTTTAGTGCGGAACAGGCCAAAACCGCACCGTCAGCTCTGCTCCACTCTTCGATCTTTTCAGCTATAATAGTGAGCCAAGGAGCGCGATCTTGATCATTTAGTGGAAGTCCCGATCTCATTTTTTCAACATTTGCAGCTGGGTGATAATCATCAGCATCTTTAAAATCAAGGTCTAACTTCTCAGCTAATAATCTTCCTATAGTTGTTTTTCCGGATCCTGAAACACCGGCAACAATAATTACGTTACTCATAAATCTAAGGTTGGATTAGCATCATCTTTCCCAGGAAGGTGCAAATCAAAATCATACTTCTCATTCATCTTCTTGATAAAATGAGTAGCTAGTAATGGAGATTCCTTTTCAACATTTTGATGAATAAAGAAATTAATTTTTGAGATTCCTTCTTCAATCCAAACGCCTAAACGCGCTACCCAATCATCTAGCCGCTCGTAATCAGTAGGATGATTTGCTCCTACAAAACGTATAAATGCTTCAGAATTGGTCATTCGCATATGCATAATATCACGCCGCCCCGCAGTGTCTACAAGCACATTTGCAATGTCGTTTGTTTCTAAAAGGTGATAAAGTTTCTGCGCAACAGGCTCTTCGTTAAACCAATCAGTATGTCTAAACTCGATCGCGAGCGGTACTTCTTTAGGCCAGGCGGCGACAAACTGCTCTACCCGATCCCAATTTTTAGGTTGAAAATTATTATGCATCTGTAAAAAAATACATCCTAATTTTTCTTTCAGAAGCAAAGTATGATCTAAATATTCCGGCAATAATTCGGGGGCGTTAATGAGTCGTTTTAAGTGACTTATGTTCTGAGTAACCTTCGGAAAGAATTTAAAATCTGCCGGCACCTTCTCATACCATTTTTCAAATTGATCCTTCGGAAAAAGTCTATAAAACGTCGCGTTCAATTCTATAGAATTAAACTGTCTAGAATAATAGCCCAATTCATCTTTTGTTCCGCGGGGATAAAAATTCTTGAGATCCTGCTTATTCCATTTTGCGCACCCCACGTACAATTGAGGTTTAGCTTTAGTCGCTTTGCTGTTAAGTAAAATCTTTGTGTCTGGGTGATCAGGCGGAAGCGTAAAGTCTATACTTCCGGGATCGTCAACTTTTCCGAATTTCATAAGGAGTACAATTTATATTGCAATACATGCATTTTGCTTAAAGATATAATTTGCATTGGTATTTTTCCGTTTTAAGCCTGAAGTAAACATAAAATTAGCACTTTACTTCAGTGCACATTATTTTGAAAGGAGTTAAGTAAAGCATACCGTTTTAATGCCTATTTTCGCAAAATACCAGTCTGTTACTTTTAGAATTATATCTATGAAAACATTAGCGTTTTTATCTTTTTTATTGATTACGTTTTCTTCATTGGCACAGGAAGAGCTGATTGAAACCATGTATAATCAAACTGCCGATGAGATCATAACTAAATATATTGACAGAACCGGTGGTATTGAAGCTTGGTCTGAAATTGATGCGATTAAGACTAAAGGTTCATTTACTCAGGGTGATTTAAGCGTGCCAATTACCATTTACAATACCCGAAGCGGGAAACAAGCGGTGGTGTTTGAATACAACAAGAAAAAAGTGACGCAGATGGCTTTTGACGGGGCTACAATGTGGACCACCAATTTTTTAACCATGGAACCTGAGATCTCCTCAGATGATATGCGTAAAAACATGTTGCTGAAACGTAATGATTTTCCGTCACCGCTTTTACATTACCGGGAAAATGGTTATAAAGCAGAATATATAAGTACTGTTGCTAAAAATGGGATTGTAGCATTTAAGATCAAACTTACTCAAGAACCAAAATTTGTAAATGGTGAAGAAGTTCCTAATGAAAGTTTTTACTTTTTTGATGCGCAAAACTACTATCCAATCGCTATTGAAACAACACAACTAGGGCAGCCGGTAAGTATTACTATGAGCGATTATCAAGAGGTTGAAGGACTTTATTTTCCGTTTACGATCAGCCAGGGCGGTCAACCAATTGATGTCAAAGAAATCATTTTAAACCCTGAAATTGATTATAGTATTTTTTCCTTTCCCGAGAATTAAATACTTCACATAACGCGTAGAATCAGACTTACAATTTCAGCTAAAACCTTTGATTTTAAAATGTTAAGAGGCTAACCTAATTTGGAACTTTCTGGCGTTTTCTGTAATTTTTAAGAAATTATAGATACAAAATCGTTCTATTATGAGTTCTTTACAATTTAAAAACTACCTCAAAAACTATTCAAAACAACTGCTCGCAAGCAGCTTAGTTTGGTTTATCGGGATGTTGTTAGTGGGTTATGCCATTAGTAATTCGGCTGCGCCAGATCAACTTTCTGAACTACGTTATATACCGGTATATGCCGTCGCCTTTTTATCAACGCTTTGTGTAGGCTTGTGCCATTATCTTTATTGGCAAGACGCCGCAACACATTAGGTTTTAATTTTTGTCTTCAAGTAACGGAACAAACCTAAACTCCCCATATTCTTTCTTTTCAAAATCGGTTTGTGTTTTGCGTACGATGCGTATCATCGTTTGAACGTCATCGCCCACAGGAATCACGAGTTTACCACCAATCTTAAGTTGTGCTAAAAGAGGTTTAGGAATATAAGGAGCTCCCGCAGTTACGATTATACCGTCAAAAGGTGCAAATTCAGGCATTCCTAAATAGCCATCACCAAAAGTGAGTCGCTTAGGTCGATAACCCAATTTTGACAGAAAATTTTTAGTCTTTCTAAAAAGTTCTTGTTGGCGTTCTATAGAATACACTTTGGCTCCTACTTCACAAAGAACAGCGGTTTGATAACCACTCCCCGTGCCTATTTCTAAAATTTTATCACCTTTTTTTATTTCGAGTAATTCGGTTTGAAAACCTACGGTAAAGGGTTGAGAAATGGTTTGGTCTGCTGCGATCGGGAATGCTTTATCTTGATAGGCGTGATCTTCAAAACTACTATCCATAAAAAAATGCCTCGGAATTTTTCTAATAGCATCTAAAACAGCGGTGTTAGAAACTCCTTTTTTTTCTACAATTTGTGCGAGCAATCTACGCTTCCCTTGGTGACGAGTAGTATCCTTCATACCGCTAAAATACGCAAACCACAAGCCCACTTCCTAGACAAAAACCAGCATTTTTTCAACAACAGGTAGAATGGCAAAATTCTGCTTAAGAAAACCTATTTTTGTAGAAGGTCTCAATAAGATTATACTATTTACGTTGAGCTTATATTCTATAAATCGATCCTTCTTTTTAAAAAGGAAAAACAACATATACTATGCTTAAAGCAGGCGTGCTGGGTGCAGGACACTTGGGAAAAATTCACCTTAAACTTTTAAATCAATCAGAACGCTATGAACTAGTAGGGTTTTACGATGAATCTGAAACTACAGCAAAAGCTGTTGCTGAAGAATTTGGCTATCACCGTTTTGACAGTATTGCGCAGCTAATTGATGCTTGCGATATAGTTGATGTGGTAACGCCAACAACGCATCATTTTGATTGTGCAGAACAAGTCATAAAAGCCGGTAAGCATCTCTTTATAGAAAAACCTATTGCTCAAACTGTTGAGCAAGCGGTGGCCATACGTGAGCTTGCCAAAAAACACGGCGTTCGTGGTCAGGTAGGTCACGTAGAACGTTTCAATCCGGCGTTTACGGCAGTAAATCATCTTATTGAAAATCCGATGTTTATCGAGGCGCACCGCTTAGCCGAATTCAATCCAAGAGGTACTGATGTGCCGGTGGTTTTGGATTTGATGATTCACGACATTGATGCCATTTTGAGTGTGGTTAAAAGTGAGGTGAAACACATTTCTGCATCGGGGGTTTCAGTAATAAGCGATACGCCTGATATTGCTAATGCCCGTATTGAATTTGCAAACGGTTGCGTTGCTAATCTTACTGCCAGCCGCATTTCGATGAAAAAAATGCGTAAGGCACGTTTCTTTCAAAAAGATGCATATATCTCTGTTGACTTTTTAGAGAAGAAATGCGAAGTGGTACGTATGAAGGATGCTCCTGAACAGGCAGATGACTTTGCGATGATTCTGCAGAATGCTGAAGGTGTAAAAAAACAAATCTATTTTGACAATCCTGAGGTGGAAGAGAATAATGCTATTTTAGACGAATTAGAAGCTTTTGCCGATGCTATTGAGCAAAATACCACACCTATTGTGAGCTTAGCAAATGGCACTGAAGCCTTACGCATCGCTATGAAAATTATTGCTGATCTATAATATTCTGAAAAGAACTTTAAGCCTATGTTAGCAATTCTGAAAAAAGAATTCCATTCATTTTTCGCTTCTCCTGTTGGCTATTTAGTAATAGGACTATTCTTAATCCTAAACGGTCTTTTTCTGTGGGTTTTTGATAATGACTTTAATCTTTTTGATTACGGTTTTGCCGACTTAACGCCTTTTTTTCAGCTCGTACCTTGGATTTTTATTTTTCTAATTCCAGCGGTTACTATGCGTAGTTTTAGTGACGAACTACGTTTGGGGACTTTAGAGTTACTTCTTACCAGACCCATTACTACCCTGCAGCTTGTTTTAGGTAAGTTTTTTGGTGCATTGCTGCTTTTGATTTTGGCTTTAATTCCCACACTTGTATACGTTTATGCTATTGATCAACTTGGTAATCCTCAGGGTAATTATGATCAAGGTGTTTTGATCGGTTCGTACTTGGGGCTTCTCTTTTTAGCTGCTACATATACTGCCATCGGCATTTTTGCATCTACGCTATCTGAGAATCAAATTGTTGCTTTTTTAATTGCTGCGCTTTTGTGCTTTCTGTTTTACTTTGGGTTCAATGGAATTGCAGATACGCTGAGTTTCGAAATTTTGAAAACCTTCAGTCTTCAAATGCACTTCGAAAGCATTGGCCGCGGAGTAATAGACAGTAGAGATCTTGTTTATTTTTTGAGCATAACCTCTGTTTTTATTGGGCTTACCGTTTTAAAACTTGAATCTAAATCTGTAAAGGGATGATCAAGTCAAACTCAAAATTTTTAATTTTTGCAGCGATCGTTCTGATCGTACTAGTTTTATCTCAGTCCTTCAATTTCAGGCTGGATTTAACAGCTGACGGTCGCTATACGTTATCTGAAACTTCAAAAAATATCATTGCTAAAGCCCAGGATCAGGTAGTTGTTGACGTATTTCTTTCAGGAAATGTGCCTGATGCTTTTCAAAAATTACAAATTGAAACCCGCCAACTGCTTGAGGAATATGCTTCTCACAATGCAAACATCAAATTTGCCTTTGTAAATCCTGTTCCCGACGGAGTTTCCCCAGAGCAAATCGCTCAGGATTTTAACAATCGCGGAATGCGCCCAGAGCAGGTACAGCTTAGAGATAATGGAAAAGTAAGTCAGGAGTTTATATTTCCTTGGGCTTTGGTCTCATACAAAGGTAAAAGTATTCCTGTTCCGCTATTGAAGAAAAGCCTGGGAGCCGCACCAGATCAACTCGTAAGCAGATCGGTTCAAAATCTGGAGTATGCATTCTCTAACGGATTCTATAAAGCCCTCAACCCAAAAAGTAAGCGTATTGCTGTTTTAAAAGGAAACGGCGAACTTGATGATAAATACATTGCCGACTTTTTTAAGACGCTTAGAGAGCGGTATTTTATTGCGCCTTTCCCTTTAGATTCTATCGCGCAAACCCCGGATACTGTACTTACTGCACTGAATAAGTTTGATCTTGTAGTTGCTGCTAAACCAACTAAGGCTTTTAGTGATGCCGAAAAGTATGCGTTGGATCAATTTATTATGCACGGCGGAAAATCATTATTTCTGCTCGATCAAGTAGCGATGGAAACTGACAGTTTGTATCTGCGTGATGGTATGGCGCTGGCTACCGCAAGACAACTTAATCTAGATGATTTTTTCTTTAAGTACGGCTTACGCATCAATCCTGTTTTGATTGAAGATCTCTACGCAGCACCCCTAGTTTTGGCGAGTGGAGAAGCCGCAAATTCACAATATACGCAACTCCCCTGGTTTTATTACCCGCTAGTGACGCCCGCTGAGAATCATCCTATAAACACCAATATTGATAATCCCATTGCATTTGAATACGCAAATCATATTGATTTATTAAATACAGATTTACAACAAACCGTGTTGCTTCAAAGCTCTGTACTTTCTAAAGTTAATGGAGTGCCTGCACCGGTAAGTCTAGAATCTATTACCACAGAACCCAGCCCCGAGCAATATGCCGCAGGAGCACAAAATCTGGCGGTTTTAGTTGAAGGAAAATTTACTTCGGCGTTTAAAAATAGAATTCTTCCGTTAGAAAATCTGAGGGAACCCTTTCGCGAAAGCGCAATAAGAAATACCGCAATGATCGTGGTTGCTGATGGTGATCTTATTAAAAATGATCTGGATCAAAACGGCAGACCTTTAGAATTAGGATTTGACAAATTCACATTTAAAGAGTACGGAAATAAAGAATTTTTACTCAATGCTGTCAATTACCTTCTTGACGATAATGGTCTTATTAACATTAGAAGCAAGAGTATAAATCTTCCTGCACTTGATATTCAAAAAATATCAAATGACCGCGCCACTTGGCAAGCCTTGACAATAGGGCTTCCGCTAGTGTTTCTCGCTGTGTTTGCTCTAATTTATACAGCGCTGAGGCGGCGTAAATATCGGGTCTAAGTGTTAATAAGTTTGTTTCGGCAAAAACGGCTATTACGATATCTTTGTGAGGCTGTGTGACAGCTAAAAAATAAAATTGTCAACCCATTTGAATTCTAGTTTTGACCTCGTGTCAAAGAGCATAAACAGCTTTTTCTTATGAAATTTATTGTATCAAGTTCTTACCTTTTAAAGCAATTACAGGTTTTAGGCGGGGTAATCAATAACAGTAACACGCTTCCTATTTTAGATAACTTTTTGTTTGAATTAGAAGAAAGCACTTTAAAAGTTTCGGCTTCTGATTTAGAAACTACCATGATCGCAACCCTAGAGGTTGAGTCTGATGATAGCGGAAGTATTGCAGTACCTGCACGTTTACTGCTCGATACATTAAAGACCTTTCCAGAACAACCGCTTACGTTTGTTGCAGGTGATAATAACACGATAGAGATTAGTTCTAATCACGGTAAGTATGCGCTGGCCTATGCCTCTGGAGAAGAGTTTCCTAATGCCGTAGAATTAGATGATCCTAGCAAAGTTAGCATTCCTGCAGGAGTGCTTGCAACCGCTGTAAGCAATACTATTTTTGCTACAGGAAATGACGACCTTAGACCGGTAATGAGCGGTGTTTTCTTTCAGTTTGATACCGAAGGATTAACCTTTGTAGCTACAGATGCGCACAAGCTGGTTAAATACGGTCGTACTGATGTACAGGCTAATCAAACCGCTGAATTCATTATGCCTAAAAAACCTTTAAATCTTTTAAAAGGAATTTTAGCATCAAGTGATGATGACATCAGTGTTGAGTACAACGACTCAAATGCAAAATTTAGCTTTGATAATGTGCAACTACTTTGCCGCTTGATCGATGGAAAATACCCAAATTATGAGGCGGTAATTCCTAAGGAGAATCCTAATAAACTCGTGATTGATCGTAACCAGTTTTTAAACTCGGTACGTAGGGTATCTATTTTCTCAAATAAAACAACACATCAAATCCGTTTAAAGATCGCGGGAGCAGAACTTAATATTTCTGCGGAAGATGTTGACTATAGCAATAAAGCCGAAGAGCGTTTAACCTGCGATTATCAAGGTGATGATATGCAAATAGGTTTTAACAGTAGATTTCTGGTAGAAATGCTTAATAATCTAAATGCCAACGATGTTTCCTTAGAAATGTCGTTACCTAACCGCGCCGGAATTTTAACTCCTGTTGATGGTCTAGATGAAGGTGAAAAAGTAACGATGCTGGTGATGCCGGTTATGCTTAATAATTAAGAGTAAGAAGGATAAGTAAGTACCTTTTATTTTAGAAGCGTTCTTGTGAGCAATTACAAGAGCGCTTTGTTATTTTATAAAAAACTGAAAAACAATAGATTATTGTTTTATTAAAAATTTCGCACTACATTTAAATACCCTTTGATCTCCTAGCAAATCCCCGATAATTAAATTCTTATACTATGAGAAGAGATTTTTTATCTGGTTTAGCTTTAGGTATTTTGGTAGGTCTCATTATCGGGCTATCTATTGCACAAGTTACGGGCATTATTTTAGGAGCACTTACATCTCTTTTAGCAGCTTTCTTTGGCTTACGCCCCGACAAGGAAGGTGAAAGTGGCAATAAAATAATTATTGGCAGCTTTAGTCTAGGGTGTTTTACCGCTTTACTTTTGGGCATTTTCTTACGTACGCACGACGTTCTAGCCCCTTCCCTTCAAAATGAGATCGCCCTTTATAAATCGGTTAATTTTTCAGATGAGGAAATAAAAGAACTGATTTACTTCAAACATTTCGGACTTGTTGCTAATCAAAAGCTGTCTTTTAATAAAGAAGCTGCAAACGCAAATGCGCTCAAAAGCACACTACTGATGGCTGATGAAAATGATCTAGCGCTTTGCGCAGTAGAGCTTGAAGATTTATCACTCAGAGAGATCGAAGAACTTTTTCTTGCTTCCGGCGGAAAATTTCAAAGACTGTTTGACCAACTTCAACAAAATAGTATTGATGATAGCGAATTAAAATCTTCCGCCCTTCTAATTAAGGAATTGCTATGCGAATAATACTACTACTCTTAAGCTTGTGCTGCTTAAATTCCATTGTGTTTGCCGGTGTTAAAGAAGAAATCAGCAAAACTATTGTGCGGGTAAAATCTGGTAATAAATATTCTACCGGATTTTTCTACGGAAATGGCAATCAAATCATAGCTACTTTACATTCGATTGGTAACCCAGATCAGATTGAAGTTTTTATTCCTTCTGAAAAATCCTGGTGCTCAGTGAGATTAAACCGAATTTCTAAAAAATCAGATTTGGTCTTACTTAATCTTTCAGAATGCACTTCCGCAAACTATTTAAAACCTGAAAACATTATCACATCTACTATTGATACTAAAGTGTTCACCATAGGTTACTATGGGAGTAATGACAAATACCAAGATCGTGATTTTACTGTGGGTTTAATCGAAGGTAAACGCCTTAAAGACCTCTTAGAGCCGTCTGCAGAACAAGAGATCAGGTCGCTTGGCTTTCCATCCCTAGATACCGAAATTGTTTACCTAAAAGGTCAGCTGCTACACGGATTTTCGGGTTCTCCCATTGTTGACTACCGCGGAAAACTGATAGGAATTGCAGACGGAGGTCTAGAAAATGGTGCTGCCGGAATCAGTTGGTGCATTACAGCTTCCGCCTTAAACGACCTCAAAAATGCAACCGATGCATTTCCTAGATCTAGTCTCAAAAAGGTAAACACCCTCTTCGCTGAAGAAATTTCCCCGTCAAACGGCAAAACTGTGAGTAATGGGCGATTCTCATTTCAGCTGATAAAATCCCGAACTTTTAAAGAACTAGATGCTACGGGCAATTATACACAATACCCTGAGACGGGTATGTATCAGATCATGCAAGCGCTTGATCAGGAAGGCATAGCCTATAACAATTTTAGTTTTGATATTTATCTCGAAGCCACAACCGGAGCCACAATAGCGCTCCCTAAAGGAATGGAATTAAAACAAGAAAACGGACTGTTTTACGCCACTACATTTGATAATCAAGTTGTGATCTTAATCGCGTTATATGAAACCTATGACGTTATGCAAATGTCTTTAGAGTTTGAAAATATGTTACAAGCAGCTACTGGTGTTTACACGTGGCAACTAGATTCACGTATGTCTTTTCTGGTTCCTTATTACAGACCAGATAATGTGGTTATCAACAGGAAATCTTTTTTTAACTATCAACCCAATCGCTATCTCATAGAAGCGCTTGCAGCTAAAGAATTTACATTTTTTGGAGTGGCTACGGTTTTTAAAGAATCCTTCAATTTTAACACTTATGAATTTACAAATCAAGATCTTGCAGCTCAATTTATATTAGCGCTTCAGTTGACCACGTTCACTAACTAAAAAAGGCTCAACGTTATGTTGAGCCTTAATGTTTCTACCTCTGTATGAGCATTATTCAAAGGTGTAATACAATCCTGGACCGTCACAACTTTGCCAAGAACTCTGCACACTATCTGAGGTAGTATACATAAGTAATTCTACTGTATCTCCAGTACAATTACCTACCAATTCGCCATCTGAATCGTGAGTAAATTGTAGATATTTATCACTGTTGATCATTACAATATCAAATGTACCTTCAGATTTTAAAGTTTGTCCATCACGCTCTCTAACCTTTGTAAAATGCATTTCAGGGCCTAAAATATAGTATTCCTGCCACGCCATTTCGGCTCCAGTGGTTTCAGAATTTCGAATCTGTCCGCTCATTTTAACTAAGTTAAGTCGTACCGTTGCGGTTTCTTGAACAAGATTAGTTGTTGCAGTGTTATTATCATCAGTACATGAGCTCAAACTCAATAGCATAAAACTGAAGAAAAGTAATCTAAACATCATGGAGAGTATTTTCTTTTAAGATGCTTAGAACTTAAAAAGGTTGCGTTTAGTATATAAAAAAAGCCTGAAGATCAATAACCTTCAGGCTTACAGTAAATTAAGTTTAAAAATAATTATACTCTTGGTAAATCACCATCTCCTTTTAACGGTAAATCAGAACTTCCCATAAGATATGTATCTACGTGATGGGCCGCCTGTCTTCCTTCTGAGATCGCCCAAACAATAAGCGATTGTCCTCGTCTAGAGTCTCCCGCCGCAAACACTCCGGGCACATTAGTCATATAATTATCTATTGAAGCTTCGATGTTTGTTCGCGCATCCATTTTAATGCCCAATTGTTCGGCAACTGTAGGTTCACTACCTGTAAATCCTAAAGCAAGAAATACCATATCTGCTTTCCATTCTTTTTCGGTTCCCGGAACTTCTGAAAGCGTAGGTCGTTCTCCCGGTTTGTGCGTCCATTCTACTTCAGCGGTCACAAGACCTGTTAGGTTTCCATTTTCATCACCCACAAATTTTTTAGTAGAAATTGAAAAGAAACGCTCTGCTCCTTCTTTATGAGAAGTACTTGTGCGCAGACGCATTGGCCAATAGGGCCAAGGCTGATTTTCAGGACGCTCAGGAGTTCCCTTACTCATTATCTCAAAGTTCTTCACGCTGGTTGCTCCGTGACGAATTGAGGTACCAATACAGTCACTTCCTGTATCACCACCACCTATTACGATCACGTCTTTACCGGTAGCTTTGATCTCTTCGCCTTTCCATTCTAAACCATCAACGCGACGATTGTTTTGAGGCAAGAAATCCATCGCTTGATAAATTCCTTTTAGATCAGATCCCGGAATGGGTAAATTACGTCTCACCGTTGCACCGGTGGAAAGTACTACAGCATCAAAATCATTTTTCAATGCATCAGCTTTGATATCCTTTCCTACGTGTACTCCACATTTAAAAACAATACCTTCTTCTTCTAAAATGGCCAATCTACGATCGATGACGTGCTTTTCCATTTTAAAATCAGGAATTCCGTAGCGTAAAAGTCCACCCGGTTTTTCGTCTCGCTCAAACACCGTTACAGAATGTCCGGCACGGTTTAACTGCTGTGCAGTAGCTAACCCTGCAGGTCCAGAACCAATAACTGCAACCGTTTTTCCTGTACGTTTTTCAGGTGCATTTGGCTTAACCCAACCATTTTTAAAAGCTTCTTCAGCTATATTTTTTTCGATATTTTCAATCGTAACAGGGTCTTCGTTGATCCCTAGTACACAAGCTTCTTCGCAAGGCGCAGGACATAATCTTCCTGTAAATTCAGGAAAATTATTAGTACCGTGTAAGATGGACGCGGCCTCTTCCCAGCGCTCGCGATAAACAGCATCGTTAAAATCTGGAATCAAATTACCAAGCGGGCATCCACTATGGCAAAAGGGAATCCCACAATCCATACAACGTGCTCCCTGGTTCTTTATCTCTGGCTTATCAAGCGGAATGGTAAACTCCTCATATTTCTGAATCCGTTCCTCAACAGGTTTGTACGGTTCATTTTTTCTATCATATTCTAAAAATCCGGTTACTTTTCCCATGATTCTATTATTCCGTTAAATCTGTTAATTTTTCTTCTTCTTCCAATCGTATCAATGCCTGACGGTATTCTTCCGGCAATACTTTAATAAACTTAGGCAAGTATGCATCCCAGTTCTCAAGAATACGCTGTGCCAAAGCACTTTGCGTATAATTGTAATGATTGGTAATCAATTCTTTTAATTGTTGTTTATCATTTTCTTCGGTAACTGGATCTAAGTTAAGATCTGCAGCATTACACTTAGATTTGAACTTTTGATCCTCATCTAAAACGTAAGCGATACCGCCACTCATACCGGCACCAAAATTACGTCCTGTTTTACCAAGTATTACAGCAACACCACCGGTCATATATTCACAACCGTGATCTCCTATACCTTCTACAACTGCGGTAGCGCCACTATTACGCACACAGAAACGCTCTCCGGCTACACCATTAAAATACGCTTCTCCGCTAGTTGCACCATAAAGAGCTACGTTACCAATGATGATATTCTCATTAGCTTCAAAAGTAGCCTCCTCAGGAACTTTAATAATTAGTCGAGCTCCAGAAAGTCCTTTACCTACATAATCATTAGCGTTACCATCTATTTTAAGAGTAAGACCTTTTGTAGCGAAAGCACCAAAACTCTGACCAGCCGAACCTTTAAAGTTCACCTTTAAGGTATTATCAGGTAAGCCTTGCTCACCATAGATCTTAGAAATTTCATTACTTAAAATCGCACCAACAGCACGGTTTAAGTTATTAATTTCAAGGTCTAGCGTTGTTTTTTCCTTACGGAATAATGCAGTATGCGCTAATTCTATAATTTCAAAATCAATAGATTTCTCTAAATGATGATTTTGTGATTCGGTATTGTAAATCTTTACTCCTTCAGGAACTTGAATGTTATGTAGAATTGGTGAAAGATCAATACCTGCAGCTTTATAATGTTCAATTGCTTTGTTTCGGTCTAACTTATGCGCTTGACCTACCATTTCGTCAACAGTTCTGAATCCTAGTTGAGCCATAATCTCTCTCAACTCTTCGGCAATGAAATACATAAAGTTAACCACGTGTTCTGGTTGTCCCTTAAACTTCTTACGTAATTCAGGATTCTGCGTTGCAATCCCTACAGGACAGGTATTAAGATGACATACGCGCATCATAATACATCCTGAAGCCACTAATGGTGCCGTTGCAAATCCAAATTCTTCAGCTCCTAATAGACAAGCGACAGCAACATCGCGTCCTGTTTTTAGCTGACCGTCACATTCTAAACGTATACGACTACGCAGGTTATTAAGTACAAGAGTTTGCTGCGCTTCGGCAATTCCTAATTCCCACGGTAAACCGGCGTGACGTAAAGAAGTAAGCGGTGATGCACCGGTACCTCCATCATAGCCTGAAACTAGAATGACATCAGCCATTGCTTTAGCAACCCCTGCAGCGACTGTACCTACGCCAACTTCTGAAACAAGTTTGACGTTTACACGTGCTTCTCGGTTTGCAGATTTTAGATCATAGATCAACTGCGCCAAATCTTCAATCGAATAGATATCGTGATGCGGTGGTGGAGAAATCAAACCTACGTAAGGAGTACTCTTACGGGTTTTAGCAATGAATTTATTTACTTTCTCTCCTGGCAATTGACCGCCTTCTCCGGGTTTTGCACCCTGAGCCATTTTAATCTGAATTTCTTTTGCGCTGGTAAGGTAGTTACTGGTAACACCAAAACGTCCTGAAGCTACCTGTTTAATGGCAGAGTTTCTCCAATCGCCATTAGGGCTTTTATAAAAACGCTCAGCGTCTTCTCCTCCTTCTCCACTATTACTCTTACCGCCAATACGGTTCATTGCAACAGCCAGATTTTCGTGCGCCTCCTTACTGATCGAACCATACGACATTGCTCCCGTTTTAAAACGCTTTACAATTTCGGTCCACGGTTCTACTTCTTCTATAGGAATAGGGTCATAATTTGAAAATTCAAAAAGACCACGAATAGTCATTAACTTTTTAGACTGCTCATTGATAAGCTTAGAATACTCTTTATAAGTTGAAGGATTATTACGTCTTACAGCTTCCTGAAGTTTTGCAATGGTCAACGGATTGAACATATGGCGCTCGCCATTACGTCTCCAGCGATACTCTCCACCTGCTTCGATCTCCAGATTACCTGAAATATGTTTACTTCCAAAACTACGGGTATGGCGTTTAGCAATCTCTTGCTCAACTTCATAAAGCCCTATACCTTCAATTCTACTTGGTGTATTTGGGAAATATTTTGAAATCAACTTAGAGTTTAAGCCTAAAGCTTCAAATAAACGAGAACCTCGATACGAGTTAAGCGTAGAGATTCCTATTTTATTCATTACTTTAATCACTCCTTTACCTATCGCTTTGTTGTAATTTTCTACTGCTGAAGTAAAGTCAATATCTCCTAGATTACCTGCTTCGATTTCCTTCTGAATGATCTCATTAACCATATATGGGTTGATCGCACTGGCTCCATAACCAAATAATAATGCAAAGTGATGCACTTCACGTGGTTCTGCCGACTCAACGATGATACTCATCTTAGAGCGCTGACCGCTTCTAAATAATCCACTGTTCAAGTACGAGCACGCTAAAAGTGCAGGAATTGGTGCCATCTCATCATTAACCCCTCTATCTGAAAGAATCAAAATGGTATGCCCATCATCAATTCCTTTTGAAGCTTTAGCAACCATTTCATCTAAAGCATCTTCAAGACCATTTAATCCACGTTTAGCTTCATAAAGCATCGGGATAGAAGTGACTTTAAAGTCTGGATTGTCAAAGTTTTTAATCTTATCAAGATCTTCTTTAGATATAACCGGATTCTGGATTCTGATTTTCTTACAATAATCAGGCGTGATTTCCATAAGATTGGTATCAGGACCTAGTGTAAGACTTAAATCAGTAATAAGTTCTTCTCGAATTCCATCGAGAGGCGGGTTAGTTACTTGTGCAAATAATTGCTTAAAATAGTTATATATAAGTTGTGGACGATCTGATAATACCGCTAGCGGGGTATCTGAACCCATAGACCCTATAGGTTCTTTACCTTTAGTAGCCATAGGTACAATTATCGTATTGATATCCTCTTTAGTATAACCAAAAGCATTTTTACGCAGACCAAAATCAGTATCTTCTAATTTAAAGTCAACATCACGGTAAGGTATGTCTTTAAGATGTACACGATTTTTAGATAACCATTCTTGATATGGTTTTTGCGTAACAATGCTTTCTTTAACTTCTTCATCATTAACAATGCGACCGGCTTTCATATCAACTAAAAACATTTTCCCCGGCTCTAATCTACCATGGAATGCAACGTTTTTAGGCTCAATATTTAAAACCCCGGTTTCAGAAGACATGATTACATCACCAGTTTTGGTAACGGTGTAACGCGATGGTCTCAATCCGTTACGGTCCAATACGGCACCTATGTAATCCCCATCTGTAAAAGGAATAGAAGCAGGACCATCCCACGGTTCCATGATACAGCTATTAAACTCATAGAACGCTTTTTTCTCAGGTGTCATATCTTGATGCTTTTCCCAAGCTTCTGGTACTAACATCATCATAATTTCCGGTAAAGATCTACCTGACATCAAGAGAAGTTCAACAACCATATCCATCGAAGCAGAATCTGATTTCCCCGGAAGAATAATTGGAAACAATTCTTTAATCTCTTCCCCAAACCAGTCACTTTTAAGAAGCTCTTCTCTACTACGCATACGCGAAACATTACCGCGCAGGGTATTGATCTCTCCGTTATGACACATATATCTAAACGGCTGCGCCAAATCCCAAGTTGGGAAGGTATTTGTAGAGAATCGCTGATGTACTAAAGCAAGTCTTGTAGTCAACTTAGGATCTAAAAGATCAACGTAATAGTACTTAATATCCTCAGGCATCAAAAGCCCTTTAAATATTAAGGTCTTATTAGATAGACTAGGCAGGTAAAAATAAGTGCGTTCTGAAAGCTTACTATTTAATATAGTATGCTCTGTAATTTTTCTTGCAGAATAAAGTTTGATCATAAACTCTTGCTCCTGCATTTCATCATTGGGCTTACCAATAAAAATTTGCTCTATGTGAGGTTCTACGCTTGCCGCGATCGCACCAAGATAACCGGTATCTACCGGTACGCGTCTCCAGCCTAAAAGCTTAAGTCCTTTAGCCTCGATTTGCTCTTCAAAAATCTTCTTACAATATGCTCGTTGATTTTCCTTTTGAGGAAGAAACACATTACCCATTGCATACGCTCTCGCTTCGGGAAGATCAAAGTCACAATTCTCTTTAAAGAAATCATAAGGTATATCTATAAGTATACCTGCACCGTCTCCCGTTTTTCCGTCACTACTAACCGCTCCTCTGTGTTCTAGTTTTTCAAGAATTTCTAGCGCCTTATGAATAATTCCATTAGACTGTTTTCCTTCAAGACTACAAATGAACCCAGCACCGCAATTTTCATGCTCCCATTCTGGTGAATATAATCCTTGTTTTTCCATAAAATTTTTGCTCAATATTAAAGACAGAATGATAAAGCTATTCAATAAACTGAAATGCCAATAATTTTAAAGAATAAGATTTTTATTATTTCGTAATTGTCAAAAAAAGGTCTTTTAAATAAAAAGTAATTAATAAAACAGAGGTCTTTTTATAGAAAATGAAATGCATTTTTGCCCAAAAACGGCTATTTCAGCAAATTTTAAAAATGCTATAAATCTTAAGCGAATGTTAACAATTGGCGTTTTTGATACTTTTTTACCCTAAAAATTACCATAAATTAACAAAAACAGCACATTCTCCATAATTAAATTCACAATTTAAAACTTCCGAAATCGCTTTCGGATAGCATACCCTAAAAATTTAGGGGGTATATTTACAAAAACAATAAAAATTTTCACTTACCCCCTATTTTTTTGGGGGTGGTTTTAAATAATACCTAGTTTAGCAGCTCACCAATTAATCAATTTAAAAATGAAAAAATTAATTTTACCTGTAATGCTATGCTTAGGTCTTTCAGCCTTTGCTCAAGAAGAAGAAACCTCTTGGACTGACGGATTCTCACTTTCAGGATCTATCGATGCGTATTTTAGACAGAATATCACTACGCTTAATAAGGTTACAGATGAAGGCTATCCTGCACCGGGTTCTTCATTTGCTAATCAGCCAGGATTTGCTTTAGGTATGGCAAACGCAGTTTTAAGCTATGAAAAAGGAAGTGTAGGAGCTGTAGCAGATCTTGTTTATGGCCCACGTGGTACAGATGCTGTTTTTGGCTCTACTACTGCAAGTTCAAGCATTGTGAACCAACTTTATGTGTATTGGAATGTGAGCGAAAGTGTTACTTTAACCTTTGGTAACTGGAACACCTTTTTAGGATACGAAGTTATTTCTCCTGCAGCGAACTTCAACTATTCTACTTCTTATATGTTCTCTTATGGACCATTCTCTCACTCTGGTTTAAAAGCAGACTTTGCCCTTGATGATAACTGGAGCGCAATGCTTGCAGTAATGAACCCAACTGATTGGACAGATTTTAATCCAGCAGGAAGCTACACTTTTGGAGGTCAGTTAGGATACTCAACAGACAGTGGTAGTACTTTCTTAAACTTAATTTATGGAGATCAGGATGGAGATTATACTGATCAAGGCTTAGGAGAAGGAGCTGGCTCTACTTTTCAGGTTGACCTTACCACTGGTTACGACTTAAGTGACTCTTTTTATCTAGGCTTAAACGCTACTTATAACACTACAGACGCTGGTGATTTGGGTGGTGATGATTATGGATTTTACGGTGTAGCTCTTTATGCTCAAGCTGCTTTAAGCGATTCTTTCTCTTTAGGATTACGTCCTGAATATTTTAGTGAATTTGCTGGCGGTGCTGGTGCAATAGGTGGCTACGATGCTGCAGGAGATGCAAATGTATTTGCGGTAACCCTATCTGGTAATGCAAAAGTTGGTCCTTTAACTTTTATTCCCGAATTTAGATTAGATTCTGCAAGTGAAGATGTATTTCTTGACTCGTATGACGGGACACCTACTTATACAGGTAGCTTAGGTTCTTTCTTACTTGCAGCCGTATATTCATTTTAACCTAAACTAAATTTTTACAATGAAAAAAATTGAAGCAATTATTAGAAAATCTAAATTTTCAGCTGTTAAAAAAGCGCTACACGAAAAAGGAGTGAACTTCTTTTCTTACTGGGACGTAACCGGTCTTGGGAACGAGAAAGAAGGTCATGTTTATCGCGGTGTTTCTTATAGCACAAGTGATATTCAACGTAGATACCTTTCTATAGTTGTAAATGATGATTTTGAACAAGCCGCTATTGCTGCCATTTTAGATGCTGCTGCAACCGGTGAAGTAGGTGATGGTAAAATATTTGTTTCTGATGTTAAAGATGCATACCGCATTAGAACAGGAAAGAAAGGACCGGATACTTTAAACTAAAACTAATCAAACTAAATAAATCAAATGAATTTTATGGCTAATATGTTATTACAAGAACCGGCTGATGCAGTACAAGCTGCTGTTGACGCAGTTAATGCAGATCTAGGTATTCTCTGGATCATCATCGCTGCCATTTTAGTATTCTTTATGCAAGCGGGCTTTACTTTAGTAGAAACCGGATTTACAAGTGCTAAAAATGCAGGTAACATTATTATGAAGAACTTTATGGACCTCGCAGTAGGATCTTTAATGTTCTGGGTAGTGGGTTACTCTATTATGTATGGTGGCGAAACCATTTTAGGTGGTTTTATGAGAGACCCTTTAGACTTAGCTTTCTTTAGCGAAGATGACTGGCACAACCTCTTTTTCCAAACTGTATTTTGTGCTACCGCAGCAACTATTGTTTCCGGGGCAGTTGCAGGACGTTTTAAGTTCTCTTCTTACCTTATCATTTCTGCGGTTTTAACCACATTTATCTATCCGGTATCAGGAAGCTGGTTATGGCCTTTTGATGATCAAGCTTGGTTAAACAATCTTGGATTTATTGATTTTGCAGGATCTACAATTGTTCATGCTGTCGGTGGTTTTGCCGCTTTAGTTGCAGCTAAACTTGTAGGACCTCGAATTGGTAAGTATGGCCCTGACGGAAAAGTTAATGCAATCCCTGGACATAACCTTGTTTTAGGTGCATTAGGGGTATTTATCCTTTGGTTAGGATGGTTTGGCTTTAACGGTGGATCTCAGTTAGCCTTTGGTGGCGACGATTCTATTGCGGTAGGTAGCGTGATCATAAACACTAACCTTGCAGCAGCATTAGGTGGTATCGCAGCGCTATTCTTTACTTGGATTAAATATGGTAAACCAGATATTTCTATGACTTTGAACGGTGCCTTAGCAGGATTAGTAGGTATTACTGCAGGCTGTGGTAATGTAGACGCTTTTGGTTCTGTAGCAATTGGACTTATCAGTGGTATCGTTGTGGTATTATCTATTGAATTCATCGATAAAAAACTTAAGATTGATGATCCAGTAGGTGCAATTTCAGTACACGGAGTATGCGGTTTCTTAGGAACTGTTTTAGTTGGTGTTTTTGCAACCGAAGGCGGTGTGCTTTACGGTGGTGGATTTGGCCAGCTAGGTGTTCAGTTCTTAGGTTCGATCTCTATGATCGCTTGGGCAATTGTTGCTACCTTTATCGTATTGTTTATCGTTAAGAAAACAATTGGAATCCGCGTTTCTGAAAAAGAAGAGCTTGAAGGTCTTGATGCGCACGAGCACGGAACAACAGCTTACAACTTTGAAGTTGACGAATAATTTTAGACTTATGAGTTAAAACTCAAAACGCTATAATTTATAAACCCTCAGCGAATGCTGAGGGTTTATTTTTTTTAGACTATTGGGATATTTCGAAGCAACTTAGGAGATTCTCGTCTCTAGCAAATTTTCAATCTCGAAAAGCGCCTTTAAGACTTCTCCTTTTGATTAGTGCCGAAATACTATTCTATTTTAAAAACTGTATAGATATCGGGTAATATGTAGCTTCACCATTTGCAGCTTTGATCGCATTAATTATCGGAAAAATTAGAACTAGCAAGCCTAAAGCTATAAACCCCAGAATTCCCAAGCCAAATAATAAGATTAAAGGAATACAGATTATACTATATATAAAGGTACTAATCTGAAAATTGAGAATTTGTTTTCCGTGCTCGTCCATATTGAGCACTTTTTCGCGCTGTGTTAACCACAGCACTAGCGGCACAATAAAGCCACCTATTCCGGTTACAAAATCTAGCAATTGACTAAGGTGTGCAACTACCAGTAAATTCTTATCTTCTCTAAGCATCATAATATGTTGATTTTTTGATTGTTTACCTATTAGTACTTCTGTTTTGATAAATGTTACAGTCGTGTGTGTTAACTACTCTCTCAAAATATGGCACGCTACTTGTACTTAACTAAGCGTACCATCCAAGAAATAGTTCAGAGTACAAACAATCTAAATCTAGAAATTATGAAAAACTTAATTTACCTTTTTATTGGTCTGCTTGCAGGAGTGTCTTCCGCAACCGCAGCAACCTTGGATGATACCTCAATTAATAGATATTATGATGGTAGTCGCTACATATTTGTAGAAGGCGGTGTAGAATTTTCTATATATCCTGATGGTGAATTTGACTTTGTTTTACCTCAAATCGCTCAAGGTGTAAATGTTAATGTAAATGCCGGTCCTGTAAATATTAGTTATAATTCAGGATACAACTATGATCCTTATGTGCAATATGATGATTATGGAGCAGTAATTCAGATTGAAAATGTGCCTATCTACTATGATAACTGGGGTAGAATTATTCAAGCAGGTGACGTATTTATAAATTATCAAAATAACAGAATCGTAAACGTAGGTGGCTTAAACATTTTTTATCGTGGTAGTCGATTTTCACACGTAACGGGTTATATCAATGTATACAATCGAAGATATGTATATCATCCGTATCACAACTTCTTTTACAGACCATTTTTTGACAGATGTTTAGTATACACAACACCGTATAGAAGATTTTATCGTCCTGTAAGATATGACTATGCATACCACAGAAGTCACTATATGCAAGGATACCGCAATGGCTATAGAAACGCTTATCATCATTTCAAACGACCTCAAGGACGTATTGCTCATAATAATGCAAGACGCGGCAGTTATAGCAAAGCCCGCGCACGAGTAAATACTGATAGTAGATCTTATGCTTCAAGATCAAGCACGTCTAGAGCCACTGCAAATAGCAGAACCTCTAGAAACGTTGCAAACACAAGACAATCGCGAAGCTCAAATAATGCTATTATCAATAACCGGTCAAGCCGAAATTCTGATGCCAGAAGAGCTACGAATAATACAAATGCTCGTGTTACTCGTAATGCAAATACCGTATCTCGAAGCAGTAATGCTGATAGAAATACGATAAGAACGCAAAGAACTAGTACTGCTACACGTAATAATGCTGTTCAAAGATCAAATCAACAGCGAACTATTGCTCAAAGAAGTACAAATAGTCGTAATATTGCAAAGTCTAGAAGCACAAGTAATCAGCGAAGCGTAGCACAACGCCCTAGCAATACGCAACGTGTTTCAAGAAACGTTCAAACACAGCACACAGTAGCAAGGCGTTCAACCGCTCCTCAGCGCAGCGTTCAGCGTTCACAAAGCTCAAGAAGCAGCAATGCGGCAAGAGCATCAAATACTAGAAAAACAAGTTCTGCGAGAACATCTAGAAGTAGCTCTAGAGGTCGCGGAAACTAAATAAAGATTTTTTGGTTGGTTAGTTGGAAGGTCCCGTATCTGATTTATTCAGATCGGGATTTTCTCGTTAATAGATAGGTGTTAATCCAGTGATTTATCTCAGTAGAAATTTTAAGTCGATAAATTAGGGTTAAATAAATCAGACCTAATATAACCGATTTCCCTCCTATTGCCAATACCGGATTCCACTTAAAATCCCAAAAGTAAAATCCTAAGCCCAACAATATAAGTACCATTGTTAAATACAATGATTCAGTAGTAAAAGGATGCATTTTAAATTTCTTCTGTACCACGTAAATCTTAGAAAGTGCATAAACCACCGAAGCCACAAAGGTTGCTATTGCTGCTCCGCTAATTCCCAAAATGGGTATAAAAATCAGATTGAGTACTACAGCTATCACGACTAAAACAATTCCTAATACTAAAACCAATCGGTAATAATCACTGTTGTATAAAATAGCATTATTATTACCCATTACGTTATCTATCAATTTAGCCAGCGCAATAAGCAATACCACATATAAGCCTTTACTATACGCCGGATCAAGCATCAAGTACAAAGTGTTTATGTTACAAACAATGAGCAAAAAAATGAGTCCGGAAACGGCATAAAGTGTTATGGAGCTTTTTTTATACAAATCCCTAAGTTCAAGATAACGCTGTGCATTAATATAAGTCGCGGTAAGCGGATACATAATTTGATGCATTGCTCTTGCAGGTACTGCAATAACGGCGGCAATGTAAATTCCTACGGAATAATAGGCTACGTTTTGAATAGGAATCAATTTACCTAACATAAACATATCAATCTCTAAAATCATAACCGCTACAGAACCGGCAATGATGATCAGGATACTATATTTTAAAATAGACAACCATTCTGCGGGAATTGCAATTCTAAAACGAGGCGCGCGCAATCTAAATGCGTAAAGCATCATCACAAGCATTCGCAGCGCATAAATAACTGCAACACCATACAAGAATCCTTCTGTGCTAAACCATTTAAGCGCAAAACCTACAAGTAAGAGCATAATGCAAAAGCGATGAAATACTTCATTCATCACATTTCCAAAAACACTTTGTAATTGTGTTTTAGCCCAAGCATAACTGATCTCAAAGTATGCCATTGAAAAGGCGATGATTGCAATCAAATAAGCATATGGCCGAACAATATCATTTTTTGAAGCTAAAAAATCTACCAGCTCGCCGTAAAAACAATACACTAAAATCGAAGCCGGAAGGATTATAAGTAAAGGAAGCATAAGCATAAAACTCAAAAAATCATCTTGCTTCCTACCACTGTAAGAAGAGTAAAATTTAATGAGTGTATTCTGAACGCCGAGCGCTACAAATGGCATTGCTAAGGTAGAAGCGCTAAGTAAAAATCCCACAAGGCCATAATATTCAGCATCAAAAAACTGTACATATAACACCAGCGTATTGAGCGCACCTATACCAAAACCTATATAGGTTGTAACTAGGTTTTTAAAGGATTGCGATGCAACTATTCCCATTACAAGGTGTGGATTAATTCGGCTAGCTTAGCGGTCAATGATTTACGCGTGAATTGCTCTAAATTACCGTTAGTTTGCGAAATACCACCATTTTTATACTCCTCATATTTTGTGAGAATAAATGCTTTTAATCGTTGTTTCTCAAGGTATGTAAAATAAATTCCGCCATCAGCTTTTTCTAAAATTGATGTTATATCTGAATTTACAGGACCAATAGCTAATATAGGTCTTCGTGCTGCTAAATATTCAAACAGCTTACCCGGAATAATCGCTTGCGTTTCTATAGAATCAATTTCTAGAAGCAATAAAATTTGTGCGCTACGTTGTTTTATTAAAGCTTCTTGATGCGTGACATACCCCGGAATCGTTAGATTATCCGCTAAGCCTTCGGCAATAATGGTTTGTTTCACCGATTCACCTACTCGGCCAATCAGTTCTATTTTTAAATCCTTGCCAAAAGTTGGTATTTCAGTCTTTAATTCTGAAAGAATTTCCCACAAGATCTTAGGGTTTCGATCTTCTAACAGCGAACCAATATGAGCCAATGAAAATGCAGAATCTAATTCTGGCTGCATAACTTTTTCATCGTCAAAGCCATTGGTAATGCACGTTACAGGAGTATTTGTAGTTTTCTCAAAATCACTTTTTGTTGTGGGACTTGTTACCAAAATTTGAGTGGCTTCATTTAAGATCTGAAACTCGAGATCAGCATGCTTTCGCTGAGCGAATTTAGTTAATCGCAACTTTTTATGATAGCCAATACTCGTCCATGGATCTCTAAAGTCGGCGATCCAAGGTAGATTATGAAGTTTCTTAAGATCCCTTCCTACAAGATGCAAGCTGTGCGGCGGACCTGTTGTAATTATGCAATCTACGGGGTGTTCCTTTAAATAAGAATTTAAAAACGCAACCGATGGTTTTACCCAAAATTTACGCGCATCAGGAATGAAAAGGTTACCACGAATGAACAGCATGAGTTTTTGTACTAGACTCTGTTTGCTTTCCTCTTTTATTATCCCGGAACTGATCTGCTTTGTGTTTTTCTTTGAGAAAAATTGAGCCATTTTATAAGGCTCCCAAATAGGATGTTTGAGAATGGTTACATCCTCCGGAATTTCATTGACTAAACTTTCATCCAGAATGGGATAATCTGGATTTTCTGGAATATAAACTACGGGCTCAACTCCAAATCCCCGCAAGTACTTAACAAATTTCAGCCAGCGCTGTACACCAGGTCCTCCGGCAGGAGGCCAATAATAGCATATGATCAACGCTTTTTTCACAAAAATAATTTAGAAACTTACTGTTACTTACTCCGTTTTAGCGCTATTCAACTTTCGGTAGGTAAAAAAGACCCCACCAAAAATGATCAATAGGAGCAAGATATTACTAGCCAAACTAATTGTACTTCCGGTCTTTACCACTTGAGGTTCAAATTTAAACTCGATGGTATGCTCACCTTCAGGAACCATCATCGCTCGCAAAATATAGTCTGCCTTAAAATAGGTTGAAGGTTCACCATCTATGTAAACATTCCAACCGTCAGGATAATACACCTCACTAAACACAGCCAATTTTGCTTCTTGAGCGCTAGATTGGTATTTTAAATAGTTAGGCTGATGCTCCACAAGTGAAATGTTATCTGTACTGTCTTGAGGAAAAATATTCCGTGATAGTTCATTTGCATAGCGCTCTTGAATCACAGCCGTCTGCAACGTATTTAAACTATCGAGAGCTAAAATTTCTGCATCGGCATCAGGCACAACCTTAACATTTTGTACAAACCAAACATTTCCATTTGCCTGCGGGTTTTGCTGCACTTGCTCAGCGCCCTCTTCATCTTGCGAGATTATGTATTTCACGTTAAGCAAATTCAATGGCTGTATGTTTCCTTGATACAAATAAAACTCTGCCAATTCCTGCAAGCGTGCAGGTTTTGCACCGTGATAACCTCCTATTGAATTATGAAAATAACTTGTACGCGCTCCATTTAAACCGATGCGTTGTTCAAAAACACGATACCGCGAAGTGTCTTGCAAAATCTGCTTATCTACTTCAGAAGCTTGAAAAGGCTGCTCTACCAATCGTGCAGCCATAAAGTTTTCGGTATTCACATAACGGCGATCTACTTGTACCAAATCAAAAACAATCAAAATTGCCATAACTAAAATCACTTGAATTTCAGATACTTTTTGTTTGATGTAAAACCAAATTAACCCGGCCGCGATCAGTACTAAAATCAGCGTTTTGAGCGTGTCGTTTACCAGAAGTGATTTTCGGTCTTCTTTAACGGCACTTATAAAATCCATTCCAAAATTCTGAATGTAATATGCATCATTGCCGCCGGCAAAAGAAAATAGACTTCCGTTGAATAATAGAATGATCAGAGATAGTCCTCCGGTAATTCCCGTGGTCCATTTTAAAGCTTTGAGCTTTTCTTCTTTTGCTTCGGTTTTCTGTAAAATTTTATACAAGCCAAAAACCGCAAGAACAGGTACACAAAGCTCAGCGATCACCTGTATTGAAGTTACAGCCCTAAACTTATTATAGAGCGGAAAATAGTCAATCCATAGATCAGTAAACCAAGAAAGGTTACTTCCGAAGCTTAACAACAGCGAGAGTATCGTTCCGCCTAAAAGCCACCATTTCAGGCGTCCTTTTACCATAAAAATTCCTAAAACAAATAAAAATACTACAACAGCCCCGAGATAAGCCGGACCTGAAACTCCAGGTTGACTTCCCCAATAATAGAGCCCGAATTGCCCAAAAATAGATTCAACCTGAGCAGGCGGAACTCCTTGTTGCAATAAAAACTCTGTAAAAGCACTGTCTTTATCATACGGCTCAGAGTTTGAACCACCATAGAGACCGGCGATAAAAAGGTCTAAAGTTTCAGAAATCCCGTAGCTGTATTGATTGATGTATGCTTTATCTAAACCACCAACATCAGTTTTAGGTGTTCCATCAGGATTGATGGTCAGATCGCTTTTTCCACGTGTACTAAACGCGCTATACTCTGAAGTTGCCATCAAACTCGCAGCGTTAGTACCAATAGCAAGCACAACAGCCAAAACTAAAATCCCAACACTTTTAAAGAAATGTGGTAATTCATTTTTTCGGAAAGCGTCTATTAAATAAGCAACCCCAAGCACAAGAACCAACAACATTAGGTAATAAGTCATCTGCACGTGATTGGCGACAATTTCTAACGCCATTGCAACCGTAGTGAGAATAAAACCCCAGATATACTTTTTTCTAAACGTAAGAAGGATTCCACTCAAAACCAGCGGCATATAGGCGATCGCGTGGGCTTTTGCATTATGGCCAACACCTAAAATAATAATGAGATAACTAGAAAACCCAAAGGCTAAGGCTCCAAGACCGGCATATTTCCAATCGAGTTTAAGCACAAGAAGCAGCACGTAAAAACCTATAAAATAGAGAAATAAATAATCGGCAGGTCGCGGTAAAAACCTGATGCTAAGATCTAAACTTTTGATCCAGTTATACGGATATTTAGCTCCCAATTGATACGTAGGCATTCCGCCAAAAGCTGCATCTGTCCAGTACGGTTCTTCGCCGGTAGCAGCTCTAAAATCCATTTGTTCCTTAGCCATCCCGCGGTATTGCTGAATGTCACTCTGAAACATCTTTTTCCCGGAGAGCACGGGACTAAAATAAAGTAATGCAGTAATTATAAATATCAAAACCACAACAAGGTGTGGCGCGATCTTTTTAAAGGAAAATGTCATATAAATTAGCTATACTAAAGCGTGGAAATTAGTCAATTTCTTCATAATCGATATATTCTCCCACAGTTTTATTTGAAGTCTGGTCACGATGCGGAACACGGTCTATAACCGTCTCTCCTTCTTTTTTAGCAGCAGGTTCTTTATAGCCGCGACCTTGGGCCATATTCTGAAAACGCTCCCCTACCTTTTTGGCCAAGTAACGCATTATATAAGGAGATAAAAATCTAAAAAGGATTCGCAATCCAAAGAAGATTAATAAGATGATAAGCAATGTTTGAATAAACTTCATCAGCACAATATTTGCGACAAAATTAACCATTACGACACGTTTTCACCTTAAAAAAAGAATAAAACCTAGCCTGTTGGGTTGTATGTTAACTTTAGGCTATCTCTTATTTTTACACTATGTTTGTCAGATTGCAGGTCAAAAAAATCCTTAGTTCCAGTTTTATGAAATTCAGTGCTATGCCGAATAAATTGATTTTTAGTTTATCGCTGTTGTTGTGCGCATTTGCTCAACAAGCTAAAGCTCAATACACTGAAACCCTAAATTCTAACAGGCCGGGACAATCTCAAGGAGCCTTTGCCGTGGGCCGCGGCGTTTTTCAGGCAGAATTAGGAGCGACAATGGGTAAAGAATCGCACAATTTACTCTACACAGAAACTGACAATATCGGGGTGGAATTTCAGTTGAGATACGGTGCTATTCGTGAGCAACTAGAATTTAACTTCAGCGGAACTTATTTATATGAAGATATCGTTCCTACAGCCGGTGCTGCAGAACCATACAGCCATAGTGGTTTTCCCATTATTACGCTAGGAGCAAAATACCTGCTGTACGACCCTTATAAGAATTACGAAGAAAAAATTAATCTGTACAGTTACCACGCCAATCGTGCATTTAAGTGGCGTACACTAATTCCTGCAGTTTCCATTTACTCAGCCGCAAATTATGTGTACGAGAACGATAACCCTTTTTTACCTAGTAGTCAGGCGGGTTTTACTCCAAAAGTCGTCGCTATCACACAACATAACTGGGGCCGTTGGGTTTGGGTCAATAACTTTATTTATGATCAATTTTTAACCGATTTTCCTACCAAAGCCTGGATCACCACAATGACGCATTCGTTCAATTCTAAAATTGCAGCTTTTGCAGAGTTTCAGGTGATTATGAGTGACATTTATGCTGATGACCTATTTCGCTTTGGTGGTGCTTATTTGATTACTAAAGATCTTCAGGTAGATGTAAGTGCACTCATCAATTTTAAAGAGACTCCTAAACGCCAGCAATTGGGTTTAGGATTGTCTTACCGACTGGATTTTCATAGCCATGATGAATTGCTTCCGCAGAAATAAAAAATACGGTTACCTTTACAAGCTATATTATTAGAGTAGAATGATTACAATAAAAGAAATGAAAACAAAACAGGAACTGACAAAATTTGTCAAGTTTCCGTTTTCACTTTATGATAAGAACAGTAACTGGGTTCCTCCGTTAGTCAATGACGAGCTTGAAAGTATGGATCCTGAAAAGAATCCTGTTTTTAAAAATGCCGAGGCCCGCTTCTTTTTAGCTTATAAAAACAACAAACCGGTTGGTAGGATCGCAGCGATCATCAATCATATTGAGATCAATGAACAAGGTAAACCTAAAATGCGTTTTGGGTGGTTTGACGCCATTGATGACCTTGAAGTAACTAAAGCACTCATTGCTCAAGTAGAAGAAATTGGCCGCGCTAATAACTTAAACTGGATTGAAGGTCCGGTAGGTTTTAGCAATATGGAAAAGGCCGGAATGCTCATCGAAGGTTTTGAATACCTCAATACGATGATCACTTGGTATAACTACCCATACTACAAAGAACATTTTGAAAAACTGAATTTTGAGAAAGCTTCTGAATGGGTTGAATATAAGATACAAATCCCTGAAAAATCTCCCGAAAAGGTTGAAAAATTTGCGCGAATCATTGTAGAACGTTACAACCTTAAGTTGATTCACTTTAAAAATAGCAAAGAGATTCTACCTTATGTAGATGATATGTTTGGGCTGCTCAATAAGACCTACAACGATCTGAGCACTTTTGTACCTATTCAACAATATCAGATCGATCATTATAAGGATAAGTACATCAAATACATCAATCCGCATTACATTAAATGTATTGAGAATGCTGAAGGTAAACTCATTGCTTTTGCGATCACGATGCCTTCATTTAGTAAAGCATTAAAAAAAGCTAACGGTAGTCTGTGGCCTTTTGGCTTTATTCATCTGTTACGCGCGAGAAATAACAACGATACGGCTGCCTTTTACTTAATTGGCATTGATCCCGAATATCAAGGTAAAGGGGTTACCGCTGCGATTTTTCAAACAATGCAAGATCTGTTTACTGCAAACGGTATTACCGAAGTGGAAACCAATCCTGAACTTGAAGAGAACAAAGCAATTCAACAGCTTTGGAAAAAGTACGATCATCAACTGCATAAACGAAGAAGGACCTATAAACGTGATTTATAGGCCCTAAACTCTTTTAGATTATAGCGATGCTATATTGTTATTCGGTAAGAATAAAACTTACCTGAATTCTTGAAGTTATCGTTAATTCTCCTGGTGCTAAAGTACGTTGCGTACTATCTGCTGATTCTGCCATTGCCATTTTATACATTGGCTGTGGTTGAGGAACGCTGGTTCCTAATTCTGCGATCGTGATCGCTTTACCTATTCCTTGTCCTAATACTTGCGCATATTCCTGTGCCTTAGCTTTAGCATTAGCGATAGCTTTCTTGCGCGCTTCGGCTTCGTAAGCTTCCATTTTTGAAGAAGAAAATTCTACACCGTTGATGGTATTGATGCCCGAAGCTAAAAGTCCTGCCATTATTTTATCGTAGTTAGAAAGATCTTTCAGTTTTACAGAAATAGTCTGACTTGCGCGATAATTATAGGTTTTGGAATTGTAATCGTAGTTTTTGTTCAAATTTACATATTCGGTCTGCACTTGATTCTGCGGAATGTTCATCTTTAGTAAATAATCTAAAACCTTATCAACGCTGGTGTCATTTTCAGCCTTGACTGTTTTTGCGTCTTTTCCTTCGGTTTGAACTCCCATACGTATGGTAACTTCATCGGGTACTGCTACTACTTCCCCTTCTCCTGTTACGTTAACTGTTGGTTGAATAGCTTGTGCGCTTGCCATAGTGGTCATTGCGGTAATTGCTAGAATTAAAATAGATTTCATAATAGTTGTTTTTTATTTACCTCAATAAAAGCAAGTCCTGTGCCATTAAAGCCGACCTGTCTTGTTGAGTACAAATAAAATTACAATAGGAATCGCTAATAAACCTACCATCAAGGTATTAACCTGAAACAAAGCAGGCACCATTAACAAAGTAATAACATAACCACCTACTGCGCCACCAAAATGGGCATCGTGACCAATATTGTCATTATTAGCCCGCATCCCATAAATAGAGTACAATAAATAGCCAATCCCAAAAATATACGCCGGAATAGGTACAGGAATAAAAAACATATACAGACTCATATCTGGATAGAGCAAGATCGCGGCATACAAAATTCCTGACACGGCACCACTGGCTCCCACCGCAGTATAATGGTATTCATCTTTATGAAAATAATAGGAAAGTAAGTTTCCCAAGATCAAACTACCGAGATAAATAACCACAAATTCCCAATTGCCTAAAAACGAAATAACTATAGGCGCAAAGAAATAGAGCGTAAGCATATTAAAAAATAAATGCGACGTACTCACGTGCAGAAAACCTGAAGATAATACACGTATCTGCTCGCCTCTACGCACCGCACCCGTATTAAACTTATATTTTTCAAAAAAGGAATAATCGTTAAAACCTTTAATTGAGATCAACACATTGACACCAATTACAATGGCAGTAATTATACTTAAATCGCCCATAAAAGCTCAAATTTTGGATTCAAATATACCTATATTTGTGCACTAACTGCCGTTTCATGTGATGCCGTTTATAGGTAGATATAACCTACAATGCGGAATGTACTTGAGACGCTTGTAAGAAGGAAATCTTTAATTCCTAGAAAAGGTTGCAGGTCGTATACGCACAGTAGAAACCTAAAAAGGACTTTATAGATTCAGAATTTTTACGCGCAGTTATCCATAAAAACAAAACGCACATGCAACGCCTTCTTTATTGGCTGGTTTATCCTCTATTGTGGATTATCTCTAAACTTCCATTCTGGCTATTTTATAAAGTTTCTGATGTTATTTTTTTCATCTTATACTACGCGGTAGGTTACCGAAAGAAAACGGTACGTTTCAATCTTAAGACAGCATTTCCTGAAAAATCAGATGCTGAACGTAAAATCATCGAAAAGAAGTTCTATAGACATATGTGTGATATGTTTTTAGAAATGATCAAATCTATCTCTATCTCTGCCGAAGAACTCAAAGAGCGCTTTCAATTTGATGACTTAAGTATCGTTGAAAAATTAGTAAAAGAGCAACGCAGCTCCTTAATTATGATGGGGCATTATGCCAGTTACGAATGGCTTACGGCGTTACAATTCTATTTTGATCACAGCGGATACGGAATTTATAAACGAATTAAAAACCCGTATTTTGATAAACTTATTCATGAGATTAGAGAAAAATGGAATTCTAAGCTGTTAGCGAATAAAGAAGCTACTTTCATTATCAGAAAACAACAACGTGCCGGAAAAATGGCTACATATGCGTTTATCGCAGATCAATCACCCAAAACCCGCAAAAACTATCACTGCACCGATTTTCTAGGAAAGAACGTGCCCTTTTTCACCGGAGTGGAGCGCCTGGCAAAATCTGAAGATATGCCGGTCATCTATCTCGCGGTAGACAAAATAAAAAGAGGCTATTATAAAGCCTCTTTTAAAGTTATTACCGAAGATCCCACCACGCTACCGGATTATCAAATTACCGATGAATTTGCAGCATTGCTAGAAGCGCAGATCAAAGCAAATCCGGAATATTATTTATGGACGCATAAGCGGTTTAAACACGCCCTTTAGTTTTAAATACCCGCTATCGATTTAATTTCGCTGATCATTGTATCTGCAACTTGATCTGCTTCGGTTTGGGTTTGTGCTTCCGTGTAAATACGAATAATAGGCTCTGTATTTGATTTTCTAAGATGAACCCAGTGGTTTTCAAAATCAATTTTCACTCCGTCTATGGTGTTGACATCCTCATTCTGATAGCGCTGCGCAATTTCCTTTAAAATAGCATCGACATCTAGGGAGGGCGTTAATTCAATTTTCTTTTTGCTCATAAAATACGCCGGGTAACTCGCGCGTAATTCACTAACTTTAATTTTCTTTTTCGCCAAGTGCGTTAGAAATAAAGCAACACCCACAAGTGCATCGCGGCCATAATGAGACTCCGGATAGATTATTCCACCGTTACCTTCTCCTCCAATCACGGCATTTATCTCTTTCATTTTAGTCACCACATTCACTTCCCCTACAGCTGCAGCGTGATAGTTTCCTCCGTGTTTTTGAGTGATGTCTCTTAAGGCTCTTGACGAACTCAAATTAGAAACCGTATCTCCGGGATTTTCACTCAATACATAATCTGCACAAGCTACTAGAGTGTATTCTTCGCCAAACATTTCACCGGTTTCATCAATAAATGCAAGTCGATCTACATCAGGATCAACCACGATTCCTAAATCGGCATTTTCTTCCGGAACCAACTTACAAATGTCAGTGAGATGCTCTTTTAAGGGTTCAGGATTATGCGGAAAATTTCCGGTAGGCTCACAATATAATTTTTCAACATAAACCCCTAAACGTTCTAGAAGCATTGGGATTGCAATACCTCCGGTAGAATTTACACCGTCAACCACAATCTTAAAGTTAGCAGCTTTGATCGCATCTTCATCTACCAAATCCAGATCCAAGACTTCGTCTATATGAATATCGATGTAGGCATCATTTTTATGAATTGCCCCCAAAGCATCAACTTCAGCAAAAGTTACCGCAGAATCTTCGGCAATTTTTAAGATCTCTGCACCGGCTTCAGCATTGAGAAATTCACCATTTTTATCCAGAAGTTTTAATGCATTCCACTGTTTGGGATTGTGAGATGCGGTTAGGATAATTCCACCATCAGCGTGCTCTAATTGCACCGCGAGTTCTACCGTTGGTGTGGTAGAAAGATCAAGATCTATCACGTCAATCCCCAAACCTACTAAGGTTTGCATAACCAATTGCTGCAACATCTCTCCGCTCAGGCGCGCATCTCGACCTACCACGACTTTATACGTGTCTTTATTGCGTTGCTTTTTTATATAAGTGCCGTAAGCAGCAGCAAATTTCACCGCGTCTATAGGAGTTAAATTTTCTTCAGGCTTTCCTCCAATGGTACCACGTATTCCTGATATTGATTTTATTAGGGTCATAAATAAAGTATTCTGATTTTTTTGAGCTTATTTTCAAAAACTGAAAATTATAATGCTCGTAGTTTTAAAATTTCTGGTCTGACAAATATAGCCATTAGAGGCGCTTCTGTATCTTGATAATTTGTAATTTAAGCCTGTGAATTTTTTAGCCCACATATACCTGTCTGGCAACGATACGCTTATTAAGCTGGGTAATTTTATGGCTGATGGCATAAAAGGAAAACAATACAAAAACTACAGGCCTCAGCTGCAAAAAGGAATTTTACTACACCGCAGTATTGATAGTTTTACAGACGCACATCCTATTGTAAAACAAAGTACAAAAAGACTTCATCCCAAATACAGTCATTATAGTGGGGTTATTGTAGATATTCTTTACGACCATTTTTTAGCAAAAAACTGGAAAAAATATAATAAGATCCCTTTACCTCAGTATGTTGAAGATTTTTATGATTTGCTTGATGAGCATTATGATATTCTTACGCCTTCTATTCAGCGTATGGTACCGCATATGATCGCTGACAACTGGCTGTTGAGTTATGCTGAAATCAGCGGTATTGCGACGGTACTTTACAATATGAATAGACGCACGAAAAACATAAGTGGAATGGATCGCGCAGTCGAAGATCTGCAGTTACATTATCACGACTTTGAAAACGAATTCACACTATTTTTTGAAGAACTTCGGGCATCTTGCTCCAATCGAATCAAAGAACTTGACATTCAATTTAGATTAAAAAATACCTGACTTTATGCAACAAAAAAACGCCTTGAAGCTCCCATTTTGTTCTCGATTTTTAGTGCTGAGCCTTTTCTTAATTTTAGCAGCCTGTAAAACAGAAACACCAAAACCCCGCATCATTGAGCGTGGGAAAATCGCAGATAGTATCATGGTGGTTTCTGCACGCGAAGAAGCATCTAGAATTGGAGCTGAAATTTTACAAAAAGGTGGAAATGCCTTTGACGCGTTGATTGCCGTTGATATGGCACTTAATGTGGCTTACCCGTTTGCAGGAAGTTTAGGCGGTGGCGGATTTATGGTCTACCGCAAAGCTGATGGTGAAGTAGGCAGTATTGACTATCGCGAGAAGGCTCCTATGGCAGCAACGCACGATATGTATCTTGATAAAGAAGGTAACGCAATAGATTCCTTAAGTCGGCAGGGACCTTTGGCGGTAGGCGTTCCCGGAAGCATCGCCGGTATGTTTGCCATTCACGAGAAATTGGGTTCAATGCCCATGGCAGAAATCCTTCAACCTGTGATCGAGTTGGCTGAAAAGGGTTATCAAATTACCGAGAATCAACTGGCGCGCTTTCAAAATTATGCTTCAGTTTTTGATCAAGTGAACGGCAAAGAAACACTGTATTCTATTGGATTTCGCGAAAGTGATTCCATAAAAATTAAAGCAGGTGATCGCATTAAAAATCCGCAGTTAGCTTCAACGTTGAAACGAATTGCTGCTAACGGAAAACAGGAATTTTATGAGGGGGAAACCGCACAAAAATTAGTTGATTTTATACAGAAACACGGCGGGATCATCAGCCTTGACGATTTAAAAAATTATGAAGCGGTATGGCGAGAACCCATCATTTCAAACTATAAAAATCTTCGGGTGATCGGGATGCCTCCTCCATCAAGTGGCGGAGTCTGTTTAGCCGAAATATTAAAAATGATCGAACCTTATGATTTAAAATCTTTCGGTCATAATTCAGCAAAAAGCATTCAAGTTATAACCGAAGCAGAACGCCGAGCGTATGCTGATCGTAGTTTCTTTTTAGGTGATCCTGATTTTAATGAGATCCCTATTGATTCACTAACAAGTGAGGCGTATGCCACGCGACGTATGCAATCTTTTGATTTTGACAAAGCAACGCCTTCTGCTGAAGTAAAGCACGGGGCGATCTCAGGATACGAGTCTATGGAAACCACACATTTTTCCCTCATTGATCAATACGGTAATGCAGTAGCCCTTACCACTACCCTAAATGGCGCTTACGGCTCAAAATTATATGCAGATGAATTGGGCTTCTTTTTAAATAATGAGATGGATGACTTTAGCGTAAAGCCCGGCGTGCCGAATATGTTCGGACTTATAGGCGCTGAAGCAAATAAGATTGAGCCTCAAAAACGAATGTTGAGTTCTATGACTCCTACTATTGTAGAAAAAGAGGGGCAACTCTGGATGACGGTAGGTACCCCTGGAGGATCAACCATAATTACTTCGGTGCTGCAGACTATTCTCAATGTAGCGGTTTTTGACTACGGAATGCAAGAAGCGGTAGATGCGCCACGCTTTCATCACCAATGGCTTCCTGATGTTGTTACTTTTGAGCCTGATGCTTTTGGTAAAGAGCTTTTAGACACCTTAAGTAATAAGGGATATGAAATACGTCAAGAGAATAGTGTAATTCTGGGTAAAGTAGACGGAGTTCTCGTTCTTCCTAATGGTAAATTAGAAGGTGGTGCTGATCGCAGAGGCGATGATACCGCAGTTGGTTTTTAGACCATTATACACTAATTAATGCATAATACAAATTATAGCCTTTTTAGTATATATTTTAAATTATAATCAAAATAGATTATATTTGTCATTATATACTAAAATCTATAATTTTAAATGAAAGCTGTTCTTACAGGAGATATTGTAAATTCCAGAGCTTTTATGGGCTGGCAAGATGTTCTTATTGAAGTGTTAAACAGGTATGGCTCAAGTCCAAAAACCTGGGAAATCTTCCGTGGTGATAGTTTTCAATTGATTGTGGATGCAGCTTTGGCTTTAGAAGCCGCTATCCATATCAAGTCTGTAATAAAATCTAATGCAGCTTTAGATGTACGTATTGCGATAGGCTTAGGCGAATGCTCTTATGATAAAGATCAAATTACCTTAGCAAACGGCAGTGCTTTTATACATTCAGGAACAGCTTTTGACGCTATTAAGAATAGAACGCTAGTGCTTCAATCAGCCAACGAGCAACTGGATGAAACGCTAAATCTTATGCTGTCGTTAGCAAGCCTTACGATGGATCAATGGCCACCGGTTACCGCGCAGATCGTTAAAGCACGTCTAGAAGAACCTCAGCTCAATCAAACCGAATTGAGCCAGAAACTTGATAAAGCTCAGAGTGCCATAAGTAAAGCGCTTTCTCGTGCAGGTTATGACGAGATTTATTCAATGCTACAGTATTACACTAAAAAAATTGAGACCTTATGATCGTTCTTGCGCTAAAATTGGTTCTGGCTCATATCTTAGGAGATTTTGTGCTCCAGCCGTCTAAGTGGGTTAAGCATAAAATGAAACATGGTTGGAAATCAAAATACTTACTTGCGCACGTAGGTGTTCACCTGATTGCTTTATTGATTTTACTCCAGTTTGACACCGCTTACTTTTTAGGCATTACAACCATCATTCTTACGCACTACGCCATTGATGCGCTTAAAATAAAGTTTACAACAAAAAAAAACAGCCGCAAGCTATTTGTCGCAGACCAGATCGCACACCTTATGGTGCTCAATCTCGTACTTTATTATTATACGCCGTACAGCATCGATTTCACTGAAATCCTATCGCCACAATCTCTATTGCTCATCACCTTACTATTTTTTGTGACCTATGTTGCCGGAATTCTTATGCGTGTTGCGCTTCAGCCGTGGCAAGATGCTATTGAGCCTGCTTCAAAAAAAGAAAATGCAAAAAGCACCTCGCTCGCGGGAGCCGGAAAGATAATTGGGATTCTTGAACGCTTGTTTGTGTTCACCTTTATTTTACTCAACACCTGGTCTGCCATTGGATTTCTCATTACAGCCAAATCAGTATTCAGGTTTGGTGATTTAACCGAAGGCAAAAACCGAAGACTCACCGAATATGTCCTTATAGGCACCCTATTAAGTTTTGGAATCGCAATAGGTTGCGGCTTACTGTTTAGATACTTAAGCGCATTAGACACATTTAACGCCTAAACACCTTCTTTGCGTAACACTTCTAGTGGCGAACTTTTAATCACACTGCGACTGTTGCTCAATCCAATCGCTAAAACAAGCGCTGTAATTCCCGGAAGTAAAACCAAAAACGGAATTGCCGATGGAATAAACGCTGTATCAAACGCAAAATAAGCTAGTAGCAAACTACCCAAAAGCGACAGCAAAATACCAGACAGCGTTCCCAAAAGTCCTAAGTACAAATATTCTAGACCTTGAATGCGCAATATTTGCTTGCTCTTGGCTCCCATCGTGCGCAGCAATACACTTTCTCGTATCCACTGAAATTTACTCGTACGCACCGCACCTAGCAAAACAATGATCCCAATAAGAATACTGAAAAACGCCATAAAGTTGATGATGTAACTAATTTTAGTAAGCAACTCTTCAACAACGCTAAGCACCTGTCGTAGATCAAGAATCGAAATGTTAGGGAATGCTCTTACTAATTTCTGCTGAATGGCTGCTGAAGCTTGTGCATCAGGAACCTGTGTGGTGATCACACCAAATTGTGGCGCACGCTCTAAAACACCTGCAGGAAATACAATTGAAAAATTCAGTTGCATTCTACTCCAATCTACGGTGCGTATGCTTCCTATTTCGGTTTCTAAGAGTCGGCCTTGTACGTTAAAGGTCACGCGGTCTCCTACTCCAACTTTTGCATCTTCAGCAAAATTGTCACTTACAGATATTGGAACAACCTCAGCTTCTTCGGTAAAGGTTCCTGTAAATGTTCCGGCTTGTAAAACTTCCGAAGCGATTAAAGAATCCCTATAGGTTGTTCTGAATTCGTGGTTTAAGATCCATCGATTTATGTGTACGGTCGTGTCTTTTTTTAAGTCGGCATTATCACGACCATTAATGCTTTGCACGCGCATCGTCACAATTGGAATCTGATCTAGCGGCGGCAATTCATTAGAAGAAAGTGTTTGTGCAACTTCAGTCATTTGATCTTTTTGCACGTCGAGCAAGATCATATTGGCTTGATTGGCTTCACTATCTAGATTGGCTTGAGCGAGCAGAATATCCTTAGTAAAGTAAAGTGTACTTATCAAAAACGAACCAACGCCTATCGCAAGAATCAACACCACCGTTTGATTCTGAGGCCGGAACAAATTACGTAAGCTTTGCCGTGAGGTAAAACTCCAGCTCTCGGGAAAATACTTCCGGAGCAAACGCATAAATGCGCGTGCGATTCCGCCTAGAATACTAAAAACAACGATAATTCCTCCTAAGAATGATGCGGCATACTTCCAATCTTCTAAAAGCCAAAACGCGAATAAAAACACAAAGGTGAGTATCGCCAATGAAACTGCTATCGCCGTTTTTGACGACTGCTGATTGTCTGAAGCACTAACCCGTAAAGTTTGTAAAGGAGAAACCTGCAACGTGCTCAACAATGGGTAGAGCGCAAATAAAACCGACATAAAAGCTCCGATGAAGATTCCCAAAAAGATAACCGGCCAAGATAATTTAAGTGCAACATCTACCGGTAATAATCCTTCTAAAAGTATAGGAAATAACTGCTGCAACAACAAACCTGCGATGGTTCCTAGAACTCCACCAACGAGGCCTAAAACACCAATCTGGATCAAATAAATAAGAAATGCCTGCTTACGGCTCGCTCCCAAACATTTTAAAATAGCGACCGATTTGAGTTTATCTTTGATATAAATCGTAGTCGCACTTGCAATGCCCACGCATCCTAAAAGCAAGGCGATAAAACCTACTAAATTCAAGAACTTCCCAAAGTTTTCGTAGCGTCGACCAAGCCTCTCACTGGTGGATGTATGGGTATCGAGGTCGGCATCTGCCTCGTCCAACCGATTATCAATCGCTTGATCAAGAAGTTCCATATCTTGATCAGGTGCTTCAAAATAAAACTCGTAATCAATTCGGCTTCCCAACTGAACCAAACCAGTTTTTTCTATAAATGAATACGGAATGACCACCGGCGGAGCGATCGCACTAAAAACAGCGTTGCTTCCGGGAAGTGCCTCAACACCACCCAAAACAGGCAGTTTTACCTCCCCGATTTTGATCGTATCTCCAACCTTTACATTTAGTTGAAGCATCACTGTAGCATCGAGCAAGGCACCTTGCTTCTCTTGAAAATCTTCAGCAGCCGATTCTGGTTGCGTCTCCAACTTTCCGTAGAATGGAAATCCGTTACTGATTCCCCGCACTTGTAGCAATTTGGTCGCTTGATTTTTTGGAAACAGCGCCATCGAGGAAAACGAAATTTCTTCAGCATCTGCTCCTCCTAGAGAATCTACGATAGCTTGAGCTTCTTCGGTTAGTGGATGATCGCTGTCGATTTTAAAATCGGCGCCCATTAAGGCTTTGGACTGTAAGGCAATATTATCCTTTAAAGTTTCTCCAAAAGATTGAATCGACACAATGGCTGCAACTCCTAAAATGATCGAAACCATAAAAAGACTCAGCTTCCCGGCACTTGCCTTAAAGTCGCGCCACGCCATTTTTCTCAACCAGCCTAAGCGTAAAGAACTTTTCATACCGCTCATACGCTTGCTTTTGTAAGGTTTGCAATTCGGCCTCCTTTAATGGTGAGAATATTCTGTGTTTTCTGAGCGAGTTCCATATCGTGTGTGACCAAAACTAAAGTGGTCCCCAACTCCTTATTCAGTTCAAAAAGCAAATCAACAACTGTCTCTCCGGTTTCAGCATCCAGATTTCCAGTGGGTTCGTCTGCGAATAAAATTTTAGGATCGTTAGCAAAAGCACGTGCAAGCGCTACCCGCTGCTGCTCTCCGCCTGAAAGTTGCGAGGCGTAATGATTACCGCGATCTCCAAGACCAACTTTAGTAAGTAATTCGGCTGCTCTTTTCATTGCGTGCTTAGCGCCTTGCAACTCTAAAGGAACCGCCACATTCTCAAGTGCGGTAAGCGTAGGTAATAATTGAAAATCCTGAAAAACAAAACCAACATCTTTATTGCGCAATAAGGCACGTTCATCTTCGGTAAGACTACTGAGCTCGACACCATTTAAAGTCACTGTTCCAGAATCTGGTTTATCAAGACCGGCACATAAACCAAGTAAGGTGGTTTTACCACTTCCCGACGGACCAACGATAGAAAAGGTTTCTTTTTCTGTTATACTAAAGTTAATATCGTCAAGTACTTTGAGCGTTTTTGAGCCACTGGTATAGCTTTTTGCTAAATTTGAGATTTCTAAAATAGATGCCATAAATGGGTATTGCTTGGAAGAATCGTTTTGGACGCTTTTTTAGTCCGAAGCTTACGTGAAAACCTCAGGCGCGCCAATAAATGTTTAAAATAATCAATTACCTTTTAAATCTACCCTCTTGAAAAATAGAATTCCCTTTTATCTCCTTTTTGTTTTCTTGATCCTTGCTGCTTGTAAAGATGCTAACACAACCAATGCTGAAGAAAAAGAATCCCAAAGTACTTCTGAAACCACTAATGCAGAAGATCAAAAGTCTACTTCAAACAGTATTCTATTCTTTGGCGACAGCCTGACTGCCGGTTACGGTCTGGAAGATCCAGACAATGCATTTCCCGGTTTGATTCAGGAGAAATTAGACAGTCTTGGACTTGACTATAATGTGATCAACGCCGGTTTGAGTGGCGAAACTACCGCCGGAGGTAAAAACAGGTTAGAATGGGTTCTGGAACCAGATGTAGATATTTTTGTGTTAGAATTAGGAGCTAATGATGGTTTACGTGGTGTCTCGGTGGCAGAGACGCGTGAAAATCTGCAATGGATGATTGATAAAGTAAAAACGGAAGCGCCACAGGCAAAAATCGTTCTTGCGGGGATGCAGCTTCCGCCTAATTTGGGCACAGAATACACTACCGAATTTAAAAATATGTTTCCACAGTTAGCTGAAGAAAATAATATTGCTTTTATTCCTTTCCTTTTACAAAACGTAGGAGGTATCGCAAGCTTAAACCAAAACGATGGTATTCATCCTACCGAAGAAGGGCATAAACTAGTAGCCGCCAATGTATGGCCTGTTTTAAAACCACTTGTTCAAGAATAAACAATGGCGCAAAAAGAAACCAATCTCGAGCAGCTCTACGATTACCTCAATGATGAAGAAGATGCGAGGAGTTGCAAGGCGATCGATGAAGAATCTTGTAGAGAAACGCCAAAAAATTATTTCCTCATTCTTATAAGTAATATGCTCACCTCTCTGGGGGACACCTTGAGCAATCCTAAAACGGTACTCACGTGGATTATGAGTTATGTGAATGCTCCTGTGATGCTCATCAGTTTTATTGTTCCCATTCGAGAATCAGGGTCGATGTTGCCCCAATTGTTTATTGCTCATTACATAAGAAAACGTGCCGTACGCAAATACGTTTGGGTCTTAGGTTCGTTTCTACAATTTCTAGCTATTGCCGGTATCGGGTTGATCGCCTTATCTTTTGAAGGAATTATTGCCGGTTGGTTGATAATCGGATGCCTAATTGCGTTTAGTCTTGCTCGTGGCTTGTGCTCCATTGCTTTTAAGGATGTTTTGGGAAAAACAATTCCGAAGAAAAAACGCGGAAAATTAAAAGGTTACACCTCATCGGTAAGCGGAATTCTAGTCCTAGCAGCCGGCTTATTCATTCTTTACCGATCTAAAGATGATGTGGGTATCGAATTTTACAGCTACCTCATTTTCTTTGCTTCAGCCTTATGGCTTATTGCTGCGTTGATCTATGCGAACATTAAAGAATTTCCCGGTGCCACCGAAGGAGGTAAAAACGGTCTAAAAGAAGCCTGGAATCGGCTTAGTTTACTCAAGCAAGACAAACCTTTTAGAAATTTTATCATTACTCGTTCTCTACTCCTTTGCTCTGCTTTGACTGCCCCTTATTACATTTTACTAGCACAACACTATGTAGGTAAAGAAGCCTATTTATTGGGATTATTCATTATTGCTAATGGAGTCGCTTCTATCATTAGTGCGCCGGCTTGGGGTAAAATGGCAGATAAATCCAGTAAAAAAGTAATGACTTATGCCGCGATGCTTACTGCAGGTTTAGGACTCATCGTAGTTGGATTAATTCAATTGGTCCCCGGTTTACGCGATCAGGTTTGCTTGTATCCTTTGGCGCTTTTTGTCTTGGGAATTGCCCATCAAGGAGTGCGCCTGGGCCGTAAGACCTATATCGTGGATATGGCAGAAGGTAACCGTCGTACCGATTATGTTGCGGTAAGCAATACGCTCATCGGAATCATACTACTAATAACTGGAGGTTTGAGTGCTCTTGCTTCGCTGATCTCTGTTGAAGGCGTAATTGTTTTACTTTCTGTTTTAGGCATTATTGGTGCCCTTAAGGGTTCTACCCTACCCGATGTAGAATAAACGTTTTGAAACATTCATTTTCTAAGCAGCAAAAAAAAACGCCACGTTTTAAGTGGCGTTCTTTCCATTGCTGGATATTGTTATATCGGCTGCATCCTGGATGCCCTTAGATATTAAAGATTACTTCTTTTTAGAAGCAGTCTTCACCGGCTTAACAGCAGCAGGTTTTGTAGCCTGTTTAGCTGGAGCAGCCTTTTTAGATGACTTGTTTTGTGCCATTGTTTGACTCATTTTATAGTACTAATGTATGCCGAAATTTCATATGTTTTACAAAGTGTTCGGTGGATTTTAGTTAAATTTATAGTTAATATTTCAGTGCTTTCTTGAAGCACTTTTTTAACCAATAATGTATGAGCAATCCCAGTAAAATAGAGGCTTATTTTGAAACGGAACATCCTTTTAAAGATGCTATTTTAACATTAAGAACCATAGTAAAGCAAACAGAACTTGTTGAAACCTTTAAATGGAGTGCTCCTGTGTACACCATAGACGGCAAAAACGTCGCAGGGATCGGAAAATTTAAACATCATTTTGGGGTTTGGTTTTTTAACGGCTCACTAATAAAAGATAAATATGGGCGGTTGCACAATGCACAGGAAGGTAAAACCAAAGCCTTGCGCCAGCTGCGCTACACCGATGCTTCAGAAATTAAAGAAGACGAACTTTTATACTACCTCAACGAGGCGATTAGCAATCAGAAAAAAGGATTAGAAGTAAAAGCCGCGAAGCCAGTAAAAAAAGTGGTTTTACCTACAGAACTCACTCAAGCGTTCTCAGAAAATCAAAATTTAGAAAAGGCTTTTAAAGCACTTACTCCGGGAAGACAAAAAGAATACGCCGAGCATATTGCTTCTGCCAAACAAGAAAAAACCAGACGATCCAGACTAGAAAAAGCCACACCACTTATTCTTGACGGCAAAGGCTTACACGATAAATATAAAAATTGCTAAGATGTCGGCTAATAAAACACAACCTACAGATGCTTCGGTATTGGATTATATCAATGCAGTGCAACACGAGCAACGCAAGAAAGATGCATTAGCGCTCTATTCTATTTTCAACGAACTTCTCCCGGAACCGGCAGTGCTTTGGGGCGATAGCTTAATCGGCTATGGCACGTATCATTATAAATACGACAGCGGCCGCGAAGGCGATTTTTTTCTCACGGGATTTTCACCGCGTAAGCAGAATCTTTCAATTTATATTATGCCGGGTTTTAAGCGCTATACAGAATTGCTTGAACAACTGGGCAAGCACAAAACCGGGGCTTCGTGCCTTTACATCAACAAACTCGCAGACATTGATCATGAGATTCTAAAAAAACTGGTTACCGAATCTGTGGCTTATATGCGTGAGAAATATAAAGCTTAAAACTTATCTCTTTACGACGCCAATAAAGCTACTATTTGCACGTTGACCTAACTACAACTACATAATTTAACTATGCGATTATCACTTTCTATTCTTGTTGCCAGTATCATTTTAGTGAGTTGTGGTTCGGTGAAGAAAGAAAACATTGAGTATTTAGATACAGCGTATAAAGCTTCCGCAGAAGCTCCTGAGCTTAATATTTTTCAGCCTAAAGATTCCCTGGTAGCTCACGATGTGCTGATTTTTGTTCACGGTGGAAACTGGAACAGCGGAAATAAAAACACCTACTCCGTATTAGGGCGTAATTTTGCAGGCAAAGATTACCTCACCGTTATTCCCGGTTACACGCTGAGTCCGTATGCTAATTACGATCAGATGACTCAAGAGATCGCCAAAGCTATAAAATGGACGCACGAGAACGCCCAAGCATACGGCGGCGATCCTAACCGAATCTTTTTAATGGGGCATTCCGCAGGCGGTCATCTGGCTGCTTTAGCAGCTATGAATACAAAATATTTAGAAAATACAGATTATATAAAAGGAATTATTCTCGACGATGCAGCCGGACTCGATATGTATTCCTATTTACAAGAAAATCCGCCTGGTGAAGAAGAGTATTACAATGTGACCTGGACGACCAATCCTGACGAATGGAAAAACGCTTCGCCGTATTATTTTTTGGATGAAAATACGCCGCCCATTTTAACGTTGTTAGGAACTAAAACCATTCCGTCACTTTACTATTATAACGATTTGTTTCATAAAAAGCTTCTCGAGTTTCAGCCCGAAGCACAATTGCTGATTATGAATAAAAATCATACGGCGATGGTGGCGCAATTCTTCAATCCGTTGTGTAAGTATTTTAAGGAGATTCAAAATTTCACTTCAAGTATCGAATAAACTACCTCAGGGCAAGCCTTTGGCAGCGCCAATAAAAAAAGGGACAGTTAAAACTATCCCTTTTTTGTTAATCTTCTTCTGCGATGATCTTGTTCTGTTTAAAAGGTCGCACGATGAGTCGGGCTGCTTTGTCATAGTTGAGATAACTGTAAGTCCAGTTGAAAAAGGTCACTACCCTATTTCTAAAGCCCACGAGAAACCATAAGTGTATAAACATCCAAATAAACCACGCGAGAAATCCTCCAAAGTGAATTTTACCCATATCGACCACGGCTTTGTTTCTACCTATGGTCGCCATTGAGCCTTTATCAAAATATTTAAAGGGTTCTAACTCCTCTTTACGTAGCATCTTTTTAAAATTCTTCGCCAGATTCTTTCCCTGTTGAATAGCGGGCTGCGCTAATTGCGGATGACCTTTTGGGAAATCTTCGGTTTCCATTAAAGCAATATCTCCAATGGCATATATATTTTGAAAACCGGCGACACGGTTGTATCGGTCTACTTTATAGCGGTTCAGTTTTGGCAATAAAGCGGTTTCTTCAAAACCTTCGATAGAAGCACCGGTCACACCAGCAGACCAAATAAATGTTGCGGTATCTAGTACCAAATCTCCTTTTGTGGTCACACGATTATTCTCATAATTGCCTACAAAAGTTTCTAAGTGAATGGTCACCCCCATTTCCTCTAAAAACTTCTGCGCTTTTTCTGAAGATTGCTTACTAAATGGCGGCAACACGCGATCTGCACCTTCAATCAGGTGAATTTCAATCTCGCTAGTATCCATATCAGGATAATCGGCTTGGAGGACATTAGAGCGAAGTTCGGCAAAGGCACCACTCAGCTCAACCCCAGTTGGGCCGGCTCCGGCGATTACAAAACGTAAAAGTTCTTTTCGTTTTACCGGATCTTCGGTTCTGTTGGCCTTCTCTAAATTCTCAAACATCAGACTGCGAATGTTTAAAGCCTGCGGAAGACTTTTCATCCAGATCGCATTTTCTTCAATAGTTTTATTTCCGAAGAAATTAGTGCGCGTACCTGTGGCGATCACCAGATGATCATAGTGCAAGTCGCCAATATCAGTACGTACTTTTTGCAGTTGGGTATCTATACGATGCACTTCAGCCAATCTGAAATGCATATTTTTTTGTTTCCTGATGATTTTCCTGAGAGGGTATGCTATAGATTCTGGCTCGAGCCCAGAAGTAGATACTTGGTACAATAAAGGCTGAAAGGTGTGGAAATTTCGCTTGTCTAGTAAAACTACTTGATAATCTGTTTTTTTAAGTTTTTTGATCAGGTTCATACCTCCAAACCCCCCACCAATAATAACGATGCGCGGTTGGTTAGTTTCAGGAATATTCATGGTAGTTAATTTGTATCAAAGTTAACGTACAGGCGCTAGAACCATTAATCTTTATCATTATTTTAGCAATAGCTGTAACATATTACCCTGCTTCTGTACAAATACTTCAACTAACAATTTAATATTGGATCCGCAACTTGAAAAACAATTTGTAACACAGCTTGAAGCCAATCAAAATATTGTGCATAAGATCTGCAGGCTTTATACCCACGATCAGGAATCGCATAATGATTTGTTTCAAGAAATAACCATTCAATTATTTAAAGCCTATCCTAAATTTAGAGGAGACTCTAAGTTTACCACCTGGATGTATCGTGTAGCGCTCAATACAGCAATTACGCTATATCGCAAGTCTAAGCGACGGATTAAAACGCAAGACTACGATAACGTGATGTTTAAAATAGCCAGTACCGATTATGACGACACTATTGAAGAACAACTAAAATTAATGTACTCGGCGATCAGGCAACTCAACGATATTGATAAAGCGCTGGTATTTCTTTATCTGGAAGACAAGCCCTATAGCGAGATCTCTGAAACTTTAGGTATTTCTGAAGTGAACGCCAGAGTAAAAATGAACCGGGTAAAAGGAAAGTTGAAAGACTTATTAAATGTGTAGAACGATGGATGAATTAGATTTCTTAAAAAAAGACTGGAAGCGCCAAGAGGCAGATCTTCCTAAAGTAAGTGTAGACACTATATATAAAATGATTCATAAACGCTCTTCGTCCTTGATGAAGTGGATTTTATATGTATCTATTTTTGAGTTTGTATTATGGACTATTCTTAACATAACTACGGTAAACGCCGAAACCCTTGAGACACTTAGACAAATACATTTGTATGAATTTGAAATTATAGGTATTGTATTGCAGTATGCCGTTCTAGGCATCTTTATCTATCTCTTTTACAAGAATTATAGAGAAGTACAAACTACAGATAATACAAAGCATTTAATGAGTCGTATTCTCAAAGTGAGACGTACGGTTAACTTTTATGTCGCTTATAACCTCATAATCTTTTTTATTATCGGGATGGTGGTATTCATTGCAATGCTCAATTTTGACCCGAAGTTCAACGATGTAATGATACAGGCCGAAGACGGTACGCAATCTATGCCGTTAGGATTTATAGCCGTATTTATTGTGATGCTGCTCGTTTTAGTCGCATTGCTATGGGCTTTCTACAAGTTACTATACGGTATTTTGTTACGCCGTTTAAAACGTAATTACAAAGAGCTTAGCAAGCTGGAAATGCGTGACTAGATTGCTTCTCTTCTTTATTCTTAGAATATTAAAGCCTGTCTTGATTGAGACAGGCTTTTTTATACTGAACCATTACCACTTTTTTAAAACATCTCAGGGCAGGCTTTTGGGAAACATCGTGATTAGCGAAAACTTATAAAGATTTAAGAAAATCATAATCTTTTTTATGGGGCTATTAACAAGTGCTACACTTATTTTTGTGACAAACAACCTATTATGCCCAAAGTCTTACTCGTTCTTTTTATTGCTGTTTTGCTGAATGCATTTACTGTAAAAGCTCAAGAATACACTTCTGCATCTATAAAGCAAACCATTCAAGATTTTAAGAAGGACCCTCGCGGTCCTTATTTACGTATACGTTGGTTTTGTGAAGACGGCACCATGCGTGAGCCTAAAGATCCGTGTCCGGAAGGCGTAGACGGTATTCAGCATGCAAGCTATAAACCGCTAACAGAAAATCTGGCGGAGCGTAATCATTTATTTTTTGGTGAAATTTTAGCCGCAGCTGATAAAAATAAATTTTGGGATGCAGCACAAGAACAAAGTCGACTGAAACAATACCAACTCAACAAATATTTGCAAAGTGTAGATAATGGGTGGATTCTGGAAAAAGCACAATTTTACCGCGGGGCGATTCAATCTGAAGATGAAGAAGCTTGGGGAATTGAATTCTACGAATGGTTACTCAAAGATGACGCCCGACTAGAAAAGAATTACTACGTTATTCGTCAATCTTTAAAAGATATCCCGCATTCTGGCGATGATAATATTGCCCAGCGTATGCGAAGCGAATCAAAAGTTATCGCTGAAGAATTCCCAAAATTTATGGACGTTCGCGTGAAAATTCACGGGCAGCCTGAAGTTAGCGATCTTGCTCTTGTGCAAAATTTCCGTCAGGAATACAGCGACGAACTCACTCCAGAACTTAAGGAGCAATTTGATGCTTTAGTGGCTACGCTAAATGAATATTATGCGCCTATCAATTTAGAACGCCTAAAAAATCAAGTTGCCAGCATTAACGGGGACTTTGATGTAAAACAGCAACTGCTCAAGTTTACCACAGACTTTGATAACAACACTCCGGCTTACGATATCATTCCTGAGATTAGTGATCTTTTGTGCAACATTAGAACGCAGGTAACGCAAGTGAAAAAAGCCTCAGAGCGCCTAACGCTTTTAGATGTTTCTTTAAAATTAGAAGAAATGCTTCTGAAAAAAGCCGCAGACTGGGAGCCAGAAGATCTACGCGACCTCTTAGATAAAAACTATTACCTAAGCTACGCAACCGCCGGTACCGGACTTCTCGAGGTTTGGGAATGGGAAGAAGTGGCTTCGGTTATTGCCCCTATAAATTATACCACAGTTTCTTTGGCCGAATTGAATTCCATTTTAAACACTTCGCGCAGCATCGTGCAATGGAGTGCAGCAATGGCTAAAGCCAATTACGACGCAGTAGTTGAAAAATATGCAGAATTTGAACCTCTAGCTTCGGGCTTTATTGACGATCGCGTACGGTCATCTGTAGCGCTTCCTTTAGGAAAAACGGTTAGCGAATTGGGTGATTTTATTTCAAATAAGTCAAACTTGGAGAACGATGTGATGCAAATTGATGAGCAAAGCGCTATTCACGGCTTGAATCCGGGGTATGCACTGGGCGAATTGGTTGTCGTATCTGGAAATCCGGATGCGGTTGAAGTTTCTAATAAAAAGATCTACATTTTTAAACGTCCACCTTCAGACCTAAAACCGGTTGCCGGAATTGCTACAGTAGATGAAGGAAATTTAGTTTCTCACGTACAGCTTCTCGCGCGTAATTTAGGTATTCCTAACGCCGCTTTAAGTGATAAGAATCTTGAAGATCTTCAAGAGTTTAATGGCGAAGAAGTGTTTTACGCAGTTTCAAATAAAGGTACAGTGATCCTAAAACCTGCAGATGAAATGACTTCAGAAGAAAAAGCGCTTTTTTCATCTGAAGAACGTAAGCAAACAAAAATTGCCGTCCCAATCGAAAAAATTCAGTTAGATCAAAAAAGCATTCTCAATATGCGGGATATCGATGCTTCCGCAAGCGGAATTTTGTCAGGTCCTAAAGCTGCAAATTTAGGTCAGTTGAAAAAAATGTTCCCAGATCACGTAGTTGAAGGACTAGTGATTCCTTTTGGGATTTTTAGAGATCATATGAATCTCCCAATGCCCGGTCAAGGTAAAAGTTACTGGGAATTTCTTACAGAAATGTTTGAAACCGCCGAAGCTAAACGCCAGGCAGGAACTCCTGATGCTCAGGTGGTAGATTATCAACTCGCCAAACTTGCTACCTTGAGAGACGCGATCAATGCCATGCAATTGAAACCTGCCTTTGTTAGCGAATTGCGTAATTCATTTGCTTCTATTTTTGGTAAACCTATAGGACAGGCCCCGGTGTTTTTACGTAGTGACACCAATATGGAAGACTTAAAAGAGTTCACAGGTGCTGGATTAAACCTGACGCTTTTTAATGTGGTAGAAGAGCAAAAGATCTTAGACGGAATTAAAAAAGTATGGGCGTCGCCTTATACCGAGCGTAGTTTTAAATGGCGCCAGGTGTATCTTTCTAATCCCGAAAATGTGTTTCCTTCAATACTTGTGATCCCAAGTGTTGATGTTGATTACAGTGGCGTTATGATCACCAAAGGAATCAACGAAGGAACAGACGAGGATCTTACGGTTGCATTTAGCCGAGGTGCCGGTGGAGCCGTTGATGGTCAAGCTGCCGAAACTCGCTTAGTAACCGCTAACATGACTAAATTATTAGCTCCGGCTAGACAGCCAGACTATATTAGACTTCCTGTTTCCGGGGGAACCAAAGGATATTCAACCTCTTTTGAAGCTTCGATCTTGAATGAAAAAAATATTCAAAGCTTAAGAGAAGTCGCAGAAGAAATTAGATCAAAAATTCCTGAAGAAACTAACAGTGATCCTAAGGCTGCTTATGATGTAGAATTAGGTTTTCAAGATGATAAATTATGGCTGTTTCAGATCAGACCATTTGTCGAAAATAAAAATGCGCTGAGCAATGGATATCTTGACTCCATTTCGCCTAAAACCAATCCTGACGAATATATTGAGATGGATAGCAAACTTTAAACTTCCGCAGTAATTTCTATAAAAACAACCTATGAAAAAAGTACTAATCTGCATACCGGTCATTCTCTTAACCTTAGCATTTGCAGTACCTGACAGCTTCTACCCTATTGACGGATATGAACGAACAGGCATTGACAGACTGGCCCAATTAGAAAAAATAGTGCGCGACAGTATTGCGTATAATCGTATTCCGGCCGGAGCCTATCTTTCGGTTGAAGATATAAAACTTCGATTGACAGGAAAACAAGACAGTGCAATCGCTTATATGACTGAAGATGCAGAATTTCAGAAAAAAATTGGCGGTTTGTTTTATGGTTTAGACCAGAGCTATTCGATCTCGGTATTAGATATGACTGATAGTACCAATCTTAAATACGCTGCGCGGAATGAAACCCGTGGATATCAACCGGGAAGCGTGGGTAAATTAGCTATTCTTATCGCGATGTTTGATCAACTCGAAAAACTGTGTCCTGACGATTGGGGAGCACGAGTGAACCTACTTAAATATAAACGCGTAAAAGGCGGTCCGTTTGCAGTATATGATCATCACACGATTCCTGTTTATGATATTGAGCAAGATAAATTAACCCGAAGAACCGCGCGCGAGGATGATGTTTTTAGCCTTTATGAATGGATTGACCATATGGTTGCCGTAAGTAATAACGGGGCTGCCAGCGTGGTCTATCGTGAGGCATTATTGCTGAAAGTTTTTGGAGAAAAATATTTTGACCTTACTGACGAGGAAGCTATGCAATGGTTTAAAGATACAGACCGCGGTGAGGTTACCAGACTTGCTAATGAAGTAGTAAACGAACCTTTACGCGCAATGGGAATCACAGAAGATGAGTGGCGTTTGGGTGGATTTTTCACTAACGGTGGAGAACGCTACGTAGGCAGAATGGGCGGCAGTATTGGTTCACCAAAAGGGTTGATGAAGTTTTTGATCAATCTTGAACAAGGTAAAGCGGTAGACTCTCTTTCTAGTTTAGAAATGAAACGCATTATGTATCAAACAGAACGTCGTATTCGGTATGCATATTCTCATGAATTAGACTCAGCCGCTGTGTATTTCAAAAGCGGAAGTTTTTATAAATGTGATAAAAGTAAAGGTGCTTGCGGCGACTATGCCGGAAATGTTTTTAATTATATGAATTCTGTAATTATTGTAGAGCATCCTGATGACGGTCCCAAGTATATTGTATGTCTAATGACTAATGTGCTTAGAAAAAATTCAGCTACAGATCATATGTATCTCGCAAGCCGTATTGATAAAGTTTTACAAGAAGTAAACCAGCCAAAAGCCTCAGCTACGGGGCAATAACATATAAAATTGGTACGCATTAAATCCCGTTCATTTTTTGGACGGGATTTTTTATTTACCAAGTTCATTTAAGTCTAAAAAATTCTCTTCAGATTATTAAAGAATCTTACTAAATTCAAAAGGAATTCAGATTCAGAAAATAACCAACACGAACTATAAGTCCTATGAAAACTATTCAGTATAAAAAAGAGATTCAAGCGCCCGCGACAAAAGTGTACCGTACGATGCTAGGCTTAGATAACATCAAAACTTATGAGAAGTGGACGGCAGCGTTTGACCCCTCCTCCACCTATGAAGGAAGTTGGGATAAAGGTTCAAAAATATACTTTGTGGGTACTGATAAAGAAGGGAACCGTGGCGGAATGATTTCTGAAATCGTCGAGAATATTGCTAACGAATTTATCTCTATACGCCATTATGGAATTTTAAAAGGAACTCAGGAAATTACTGAAGGTCCTGAGGTAGCATCGTGGGCTGGTAACTTAGAGAAGTATAGCTTTAAGGAGCATCAAGGAATCACCACAGTTACCATAGATAGCGAGGTCCCTGAAGATTATCTCGATTACTTCAATACTACGTGGTCCAAAGCTTTAGACAAGCTTAAAGAACTTTCTGAAGCTTAAATCTCAGGTTGAGATACTTAAATAATCTTAAATTAAATTTCGGTTTTGTATCACAAGTATTTTTTAGTTAATTTTACATCGTACACGATTTAATCGCAAAAGATATAAAATGAAATACACCACCACTCAAAGCGTTTTTAGGATTATCTTAGGTACTTTAATGGCCATTGCCGGCGTTGGGCATCTCACCTTTCAGCGACAAGAATTTCAGGCTCAGGTACCACGCTGGCTACCGGATAGTGCCGCTTTTATGGATTTTGTGGTACTCGCTTCGGGGGTTACAGAAATTCTATTAGGTCTCGCAATGATCTTCATAACCAAGCATCGCATTAAAGTGGGCTTGATCTTAGCACTTTTTTATGTGCTGATCTTTCCAGGAAACATTTCGCAGTACACCAATGGTATTGATGCTTTTGGTTTAGATACTGATCAAAAAAGGTTAATACGCTTGTTTTTTCAACCGGTGTTGATCTTATGGGCGCTTTGGTCTACCGGAGCACTCACCTATTTGAAGAATAAATTTAAAAAATAAGCTATGAATTTCTACGATTTAGAAGCAAAAACACTTCAGGGAGAAACGATCTCAATGAATTCTTTTAAGGGAAAAACGGTTCTTGTAGTGAATACTGCGAGCAAGTGCGGCCTTACGCCACAATATGAGGGACTTGAAGCACTGTATGAGAAGTATAAAGATAATGGTTTAGAGATTTTAGGCTTTCCTTGTAATCAATTTGGTAATCAAGAGCCGGGCGGCGCTGATGCTATTGAAGAATTTTGCCAGGTGAATTACGGTGTTCATTTCAAAATGTTTGATAAAATTGAAGTTAATGGCAGTAATACGCATCCCGTTTTTAAATACCTAAAGAAGCAGCTTGGCGGAACTTTAGGAAGTCGCATTAAATGGAATTTTACCAAATTTCTCATTGACAAAAACGGACAACCTGTAAAGCGCTTTTCACCCCTAACTAAGCCCGAACATCTGTCTAAAGACATTGAAAAAATTCTGTAAATGAATCAAGAAACTCCTCAATTGCATCTTGAAAACCAATTATGTTTTCCACTTTATGCGGCTTCACGGCTTATGACCAAAATGTATGCACCTTTGCTAAAAGAGCTGGATGTAACCTACCCGCAATATTTGGTTCTATTGGTTTTATGGCAAAATGGCGAACAGACCGTGAATGCCATTGGATCCTGCTTACTCTTAGAATCTAACACCCTCACTCCTCTTCTTAAACGCTTAGAACAAAAAGAGTTATTGGTGCGTAGTCGTGCCCAGCACGATGAGCGTGTGGTTTTAGTCAAACTCACACCTAGCGGTCAAGCGCTAAAGGAAAAAGCAGTAAGTATTCCGCAGCAAATTGCACGTCTTTTTAACGACGTAGATCTTAAAGAAGAAGATTATACCACCTTTGAGAAAACCTTAGCCCAGCTTGTACTGGTGTTGAAAGAACGCAGCCAGGAAGTTTAAGCCCCCAGTGAAGTACCTGTTGCAGTATCTAATAATGCAGGTTGTAACTTTTTAAGCGCTAAGGATGCGAAAGAGCGCACATCACGGTTTTTAGCGGTTATTTTGAGCTCGGCAAGCAACGGCAGGAATGAGGTATCTCCTAAAAATTGAATTAAATAGATCACAGGAAGTCTAAGGTTTCCATCACCTACTTCAATGAGTTTTATAAGGGCCTTATTAAAACTGATATCATCTTCTAAAATCTCTTGATACACATCTACGTCTTCGATAATTGCGAGCTCTAATAAAGGCAATAGACTGTGTTTTAATTTAGGGGAAAGAATATTATCTAAAAACTCGATAGCATTCGCTCGTGTATCGCGATCTGTACTTACAAAGCCTTTGTAGGCAACATCAAGATCTTTTCGGCTGTAGTACACCGCAAGGAGTTGAAAAATAGTTTCAATACGCAGACTTAGTTGCCGGTCTAAAACCTCTAGCAAACCTTCGCGTGCTTGAAGTAATTCGGTTTGATCATCTTCCGGTAAGCGATCATAAGCTTTAGCATTAAAATTGCTTTTGATCACTTTACGACTACTTACAATATCCCGATACTCAAAGGTATACTGCAATAGAAGCCTGAATACCGTTTTGGGAAAATAATTAAGCTTAGGATTTTTTCCTTTTAATTTATGTAATGATTTTGCTGAAGCACGGCGAATAAGGTTATCGCGACTCTGGAGTAAGCGCAGTAAGACACGCACAGAAGCTTGTGTCTCAAACGTCTGTATCACCGCCGGGATATATTTCTTTGCATTGTTTTTCAATAACTTTTCAGCTTCTCTGGCTAGCAAGATCTCACTAATGCTTTCCCCGTAAGCAATAAGCGCTGCGATGGCATCTTTTCGGTACTGTTTAACCGTCAGAAAATCAATCAACGCATCAATAAATTGCGGAGCTCTCGAAATTCCTGCAGCGATAATGGCGTGGCTTACAATATGCGGATTCCGGTTATTAAAGTTAGCCGAAATAAAAGAATAAAATTGCGGCATCTGCGCGTAACCAATAGACTCTAATAGAAACGAAAGTTCCTCAGGACGGTGATCGCTATCTGGCAATTCTAATTCTGCCAGCCACAATTCAATACGCAATTCAAGATTGTAACGGCTTGCGATCTGTTGGTTATTTCGTGCTTCTTTGGCCAGGCAAAGTAAGGCTGCGTGCGCAATATAATCGCTGCTGTGATTGAGATAACTATCAAAAATTCGGCTATCATTTAGCGAGGTATGCAAAATGAGATAATTCATCGCCGCGTACACTACTTCGTCATCTTTAAGATGCACCATATCGCGCACGGCTTCTAACGCGGTGCCCTCAGGATAATGGTAGAGTTGATTAATCGCAGCGATTTTAACCGCATCGTCTTCGTGATTCAGTAAAGGAATGATCTTTTGCTTTAAGATCTTTGCATTACGTTTATTTAGGTGGTTGAGATATTCTACAATTTGTAAAGGATTCCCATTGCTTAAAATACGTTTCCCTAGCTCTAAAGGTGACTTTCGCTTGCGCCTCGGAACGCCTTCGGTGACTTCAACAGCTTCTTTAAGACTTTGTCTAAAACTCTTAAAGTAAGAATCCCTGACTCGAAAAATTCCGACAATCCAAACCAAAATCAGAAAAATGATAATTACCGTAACATAGTTAGATGGTAACGACAATCCTTTTATCACAAAAATTAAAAGACAGCCGGCAATTCCTGTAGCAACACTATCAACCACCACATCGATGAATGATTTGGTGCGGTTTTTTATTTCTAAGGAAACCGGCACCATCGCAAGTTCGGTAGCAGCTTTATTGACAGATTGTTTAAAGCTTCCATCAATACCTTTGATAATTATGAGTACCCATAACTCCGGAAATGTCAGGAATAATAAAGAGCCCAACGCAATACCTAACGGAAGGATTAACAAAGAACTATTAACTCCTAATTTTTCTACCACCCGGTTGGTCAAAAACAATTGAATCCCAAGTGAGACCAAATTGAAGGTAGAAAACCAAAAGCCAAAAAACGAAGCCAACTGATCTACATCAGGAATGGATCGCGCAGCAAAATCACTAAATTGAAAATCTACAAGTTTAGCAACAATAACACCTAAACCTATGATCAAGGCCAGATACGTTAAGTGTCGCGATTTTAATAAAAGCTTATATGCAGAATCCCCAAGCGATTGGTTACTACTTTCTGAAATTGAAGCCCTGCTTACGTATCCCTTTTTATAGATCAAGGACAGTAACGGAATACAGGAAATTATAAACAATGCGGCGATCAGCAGCATATTTCCATTACCAATATACGGCACAAGAATAGTCGTTAAATAGCCTCCAAAAATCCCTCCTGCAATTGCCCCTGAACCGATGAAACCAAAAAGTCTTTTGGCCTCTCTAGCATTAAATACCATATTCGCTAACAACCAAAATTGGCTTGTGGTGAGCACAGCAAAAATTCCGCTAATGACATAGAAAATATAAAGCGCTATGGCGCCGATAGCGTTTAGCTTATACAATACGGCCAAAAACACAAAAGCCAGTGCAAAGAACACCAGCGATGAAACCATAATACGACGTAAAGAATACCGCCTTACCGCTTGATTATAAAAATATGATGTTACGATTGCCGTTGCAGCAATAAGTAAATAACCAAACGCAAGACTATCTGCTCCCAGCCCCTTTAGAAAAAGCGCGTTGACAGTAGGTTTTACAATAAGCAGGATCGTAATGATCAAAAAGACGTATAACTGCATGAAAAAAGAGATGGTTATTTCACCATCTCTTATATTAAACGTCTTTTTAAGGAACTTCTTAATCACCTAAGTTGCCAGCGCCTTTTGTAGCACTCGCAAGTAAAGTTCGAGATTTTTGTAGAGCTTTCTCTACAGGAAATACTAAATTTCTTATAATTTGTTCACCGTTAGGATCTTCAATAAGCGCAACCATAATATACTTGCGGCCATCTTCTCCCCAAACTAAAATAGAATCTGAATGATATTGTTTCCAAGAACCAGATTTTCTAAATAGACGTGCATTAGGTGCAATACGTTCAAGTGTATTTACAAATTTGTGGTGCAATGAAGGATTTTCCATAATATCAAGCATTGCTTTAGAACGCTCTGGGCTTACCAATTTACCGGTAACTAATTTGTAGTAAAATCTGCAAACTTGTTCTGCAGTTGCTGCGTGGCTGAGTCCTTTCATTGGGTCAGGTCTGCGTTCTCCGGCAGCCGCATAGCGCTTGCCTACCCAAAGACCACCACCTTTATTCTGATCGTATAACTTATAACGGTCGCTGGTAAGTACACTTGAGATCTTGTCATATCCCAGACGGTCAATCATACGGGTACTGGCCTGATTATTTGATTTGCTGATCATCAACCACATATCTTTTTTAACTTCTGCGGTTTCTTTAAGTTCTCCTTTTTCGATCGCATCCATCGCTGAAAGTAGGATTGCAATTTTAGGCAAACTCGCAGCATACATCATTTCTTCACCGTTAAGACCTGCATATTGAATCGCATTAGGGTCATCAAGACTCACAATACCCACAGCCATCTTTTTCTGGTCTACCAGGCGTTTCATTGTAGGGTCTTTAGCGATCTGATTGTATAATTGAGTAGTTAAAACACTGCTGTTAAAATCTTCTAGCGGTGCATCAATACAATCTTTAAATGGAAGTTCTTGTGCTGTTATTTTTGAAGTCATTGCTACTACTAGCAATACAAGGGCGAAACTTAGTTTTCTCATAAACAATTTTTGGGTCTAATTGATTTTGGGGCTTTAACGCAATATTTACATTAATAGTATGCAAAGGTTAAAGAAAAATCAACCTAAAATCAATATTTAACATTCTTTGTTTTAATTAGTTGCAAGCGCTATGCCAAAGAAATGTTAAAACTCAAGAAATCTATAGGTTTATTTCACTGACTAATAGTCCCATCTACGGGTTTGATTAAGCTGTTCTTCTTTCTCTAATTCTTCCTGAGGAATTACTTTTAAGAAGGAAGGATGCTGCTCTATGGCATACTCAATCATTTCTACAATATCCTCTACGCTATCATTTTCATAGTCGATATCTAATGGTTTTTTAATTTCCATAGTCTGAAGAATACCGCGTTTTTTTATACGAATTCCCTTTTTATCAAAAGACCTTCTAAAACCATCAATCACAATTGGCACTACTACAGGTTTGTATTGTTTAATGATATGCGCGGTACCTTTTCTAATGGGTTTCCAAGGTTTTGTAGTTCCTTGTGGAAATGTGATCACCCAGCCGTCGTGCAATGCGATCCCAATATTTTCGGTATCGCTCAAGTTTACGGGTCTGTCAATCTCTTTTCCTTTAGATCGCCAGGTTCTGCTAACTGAAACTGCACCGGCATAAGCCATAATACGCGGCAATAATCCGCTGCGCATCGTTTCGCTTGCTGCTACATAATAAATGTTGAGTTTAGGCTGCCACAGATAGCCTACATTTTTAATGCTGTCTACTCTACCGCTTAAACTCGCATTAAATACGTGAAACATCGCCACAACATCAGCAAAATAGGTTTGATGATTAGAGACAAAAAGTACGTTTGTGTCCGGCAGATCTTTTATAATTTCAGAACCGTCTATCTGTAACGCATTAAAACCACGATAGCGGCGATGTGACATCACACCCGCCACTCGTATAAGCCACTTCTTGATGAAGTCATAATGCCCAAACGGATTGGTTTTAAAAAGTCCCATAGTTTTTTGTACGTAATAAAAGGATAGTTGTGAAATATAAAATTAAAACTTCAAATTATATGCCTAAAGTCGATCTATTTGCTGAAATGCCCATTTGACTTCACTTAGCATCATTGCGGTCGCGCCCCAGACCACGTGCTCTGAAAGATAAAAAGCAGGAACGTCAAGCATCGTCCCGTAAGAGGTATCTATACGTTGCGTTATAACGCTTTTGTCTGCAAGAAACTCCTCTAACGGAACTTCTAATATCGCTTCAACTTCTGCATCTTCTTTGGTAAATACCGGAGTTTGCTCTACATAGCCTATAAAAGGTTGTACCCAAAAATTACTTGGCGGAATGTATAATTTAGTGAGCTTCTTCACGACATTTATTTCGCTTTGCGGAAGACCTACTTCTTCTTCTGTTTCTCTCAAAGCAGTATGTTTAATACTCTCATCAAAGGTTTCGGCTTTACCACCGGGGAAGCCTACTTGGTTACTGTGAACTCCTTTATAGGTTTTTCTTAAAATGAGTACAAGTGTCGTTTCCCCTTTAGTATTAGGATAAAAAACTGCCATCACCCCTGCCCATCGCGGCTTTTTGGCTTCGATATCCATTTCGCTTAATGCACGAATGCGTTCATCAGGCGCCATAAGAAACTGCGCTTCTTGTCCTAATAATTCCAAATTGCTTAATTTTGGAACTTGTTTTAAAAACTCATCAAACTGCATATATGCGTACTTCTCTTTACTTTTTACTTAGCTTAATTCTATTGACGGGAGCCGGATGTGAAGATAAAAAAACAAAAGAAAAGGCCGATGAAACGCAACAAACTGAGACTGTTTTAGATAGCACTCCAGAGCAAAAAGCTCAAGCCGAAAACGAGCGTCTTAAGAAAAAACCGGGTTCAATTATTGAATCTCAAGCAGAGCTAATCCCCTTTTTGACCGAATATGGAAAAAAGAATAAAGAAACGCGAGCACGTATTTCAACGAAATTTGGTGATATTGACATTCAACTTTACCGCGATACGCCTTTACATCGAGCCAACTTTGTACTTCTGGTAAAGCAAGGTTATTTTGATGACACCATGATTCATCGCAATGCGCTGGATTTTGTTGTACAAGGTGGAAATAGCGATGGTTATGAAACACCTAAGAAGCGTCAGCGTATAGGAAATTATCTCATTCCCAACGAAGCTAGTGCCAATCATACCCACGTGCGTGGGGCATTTTCGGCTGCAAAATATTTAGAGCAAAACATCAGCGATGCCTCTTCACCTTTTGAATGGTTTATTGTGGTTCCTGAGCGTGGCGCTCATCATCTTGATGGCGAGCATACGGTTTTTGGCCGCGTGACTCAAGGTATGGATGTGGTTGACGAAATCAATAAGCTCAAAACCGATGATAACGAGTGGCCTATTGAAAATGTATATTTAAAAGTAGAATTGCTAGATTAAGCTTTTTAATCTTTAAAAATCCCGGTTTCTAAACCGTCTAAGCTAGTCTGATTCTTTTCGGTCCAGTATTCTTTTATACCGCTTTCTCCTTTTTGTTCGGCCCAAATCTTTAGCGTTTCGCGTTCCCCTTTATAGTCCATAAAAGGAACTCCAAAACCACAGGAAGTTTGTACCAGATCTATTTTTAATTTGAAGATTTGTCGGGAACCTGCAGTTTCTTCAAAATACTTCATATAGGCAGCAAACTGATCATCGCGCTCGTGGTAAACTTCGGCCTTACCATAAAGTCTCAAGATCAATGGATTTTTTTCAAACGAACAAAACATAATCGTCATCCGCGTATCTTCGAGCAAATGCGCTGCGGTTTCATTTCCGCTTCCGGTAAGATTGAGCCAAAGTACCTCTTGTTCATTCAGAATATAAAAGGTGTTCATGCCTTTAGGTGAAATATTCACACGTCCTTCGGCAGCTGCCGTACCCACAAAAAATATCTTTTGGGCATCTATAAATTCTTGAAGTTGTTGATTGAGATGCGGAAGCTTTTTGCCCATGATTGAAAGTTTTTTTAAAGCTACGAAAGTAATTGCAGTCTGCTACCGCTCTGCCTTGCTATAAATAGAAGGCAGTTGCACTTCATATACCACCGCTAACGTTCTGATGATCACAACCACAAGTCCTGAAACTACCGCATTTACACCGGCAGCAATGCCGTAATGGTGCATAATGACATACAACGTTCCTCCTGCTATACACGCACTTGCATAAATTTCCTTTCTAAAAATCACCGGAATTTCATTACACAGAATATCGCGAATCACCCCTCCAAAGCAAGCGGTAATGGTCCCGAGAGCCACACAAATAACCGGGTCCAGGTTGATCAACAATGCAATTTCTACACCGGTGACCGTATATAACGCAATACCAATGGTATCAAATAAAAATAATGATCTGCGCACGTAACGCAATTGTTTTCTAAAAATAATACCTACTATAGTAGTCGCAACGATGATATACACAAAGGTTGAATCTAGCAACCAAGAAACCGGCGATTTGCCAATGAGTAAATCGCGTAAAGTGCCACCGCCCACCGAAGTAACCGTCGCAATGATCAAGATTCCAAAAAGATCCATACGCTTTTTTGTTGCCGTGATCACTCCCGAAATCGCAAATGCGATAGTTCCTAAAATATCAATTATACTGGCAATATTTTCCATTACTGCTGGGTGTAATAGTTATAATCTTTAAGCACGCGATCTACGAAGTTAAAAGGTGTTTCTTCTGGAGTAATCTGCATAGTTGCCGCCAACTTCTGACTCAATTTTAGAATAACATTGTGTTTGCTGTGCATGCGTGCTTCGGTGTAAATGGTTTTTACCTTTTGAATATCGGCATCTGTAAACACAGTCACTTGTGGATATTTAGGCACATAATCGTCTGCTATAGTTTCTAAAATTGTATGGCTGATTCTTACCTTTTTACGTTCAGTAATTACGGTTGTTCCGGCAGCGATATCTCCAAGGCGTTGCCCTTTTCCGTTAAGCAAAATGGTAAATACCGCTACTCCCCCACTGGTAAGAGTTATGTCTACCATACGCATCAACCAGCGCACAAAATAACTTCCAAAACCCGGTTTTGAGCCATCTATTTTTACCACACGTAAACCTAAAGCGGCCTTGCCCGGGGTACGACCATCCCAAAAAGCTTCGAGTAATAAAAAGTATAAAAACGAAGGAATCCCAACGATCATAAAGTAAATATTGATCGAACCGCTAGAATTAGAGTCCAGTCCATACGCAGAAAGCAAAAAGATAGAGGCAATCCAGTAAGCACCTAAAATTAAAAGGTCTATCAAGTAGCCCAAAATACGATCACCAATACCTGCAACTTGCTGCTGTATGCTCACATTTTGAGCAGTTTCAATTTGAAAATTATCCATTAATTTAAATGCTATTCCCGACAATCGAGATTAAAAAATGTTTATTAAAACTTTTGTTTCCGAGCGCTCAAAATGCAAAAAAATAAATTAGGCCTTAAATAAGCACACGTAATCTACTATTCTTTTATCTTTGAACGATACCATTCTCATTAAACCCCATTTTGAGGCTGTTTTAATGAGCATCACAACAATTCAATTTATGCGCGAGGCGGCTTTTGTGAAGCAAAATAAGGACAAATGGATAAGATTTGAAAACGTTCTGTCTGGTAATCATACTGATTTATCACCTGACGAATTATCTGCTTTATATCTTGAAGTTACAGATCATCTTAGCTATGCGAAGACCTTTTATCCTCAGAGTAAAACCGCGCAATACTTAAACCATCTGGCCTCGCAATCGCATCAAAAAATCTATAAAACCAAGCGAGAATCCAGCACACGTTTTATCACTTTTTTCACTCAAGAATTTCCGTTGTTGATGTACAAGTATCAGCGCCAGTTGCTCATTTCTTTCTTAGTGTTTACCCTATTTTGTGTCGTAGGTGCTTATAGCGCTGCGACAGATGGCGCTTACGTGCGTAGTATACTGGGAGATGCTTATGTAAATATGACCTTAGAAAATATTGCTGATAACGATCCCATGAGGGTATATAAAGAAATGAACGAGGTTGAAATGTTTATGGGCATCACGGTAAATAATATTAAAGTCGCGCTAATGGCTTTTATCTTCGGAATTTTACTCAGTATTGGTTCCCTTTATCTAATGATGCAAAACGGAGTTATGCTGGGTTCTTTTCAATATTTCTTTTATGATAAAGGACTGCTATGGGAATCTGTACGCACGATCTGGATTCACGGTACGATCGAAATTTCGGTGATTATTATCGCCGGCGCAGCGGGTTTGGTTTTAGGAAACGGTATTTTATTCCCGGGAACTTATACTCGCCTAGAATCGTTTAAACGCGGTATGAAAGACGGATTAAAAATCGTGGTGAGTACGATTCCGTTTTTTATTATTGCCGGCTTTTTAGAAGGTTTTGTTACCCGGCATACCGAAATGCCAGACTGGCTAGCCATCTTAATTATTACACTTTCTTTGTTACTAATTTTATTTTACTACGTCGTATACCCCAGAATATATTTCAAAAAACAACTACAACCATTAGATGAAAGAACTAATCACATTTAAAAAGCAACGCGAACTAGGCGACATAATTACCGATACATTTAAATTCATTCGGCTGGAGTACAAACCATTGTTTAAAGCACTTTTACGCAATGCGGCGATTCCATTTTTAGTATTGATAGCTATCTCTGCATACTACACGAGCGCAACAGCCAACTTTTCATTTTTAGAGGGTGGTACTTTTGGCGCAGCTAATTTATTCCTACCCATTTTAGCTTTATTTATCGCCCTGTTTTTTTATTATGGTGTGCTCTATGGTACCATCTTGAACTATATCAAGCTATATGTTGCCAATCAAGGGGTTGTAGATCAAGATGAGTTAAAACGTTCTGTAAAATCAGAATTGGGTAGCTTAACCGGGCTCACTTTTCTAATTTTCATAATGATGTTCTTTGGGTTTATGCTGTGTTTCTTTCCCGGAGTTTATATTGCGATTCCTCTGTCGTTAGCTTGGGCCATTCTGGTTTTTGAAAATAAAGCTGTGGGAGATTCTATCTCAGACAGTTTTAAACTCATCAAAAATGAATGGTGGATCACCTTTGCCACAATGTTAGTTTTAGGTATTTTACTTTACATCGCTAACATTGTACTTTCACTCCCTGTGATTTTATATAGCTTAACCAAAGGTTTTCTTTCTGCTGAAACAATCTCTCAAGGCGATATGTCAAGTATGTTTGATTGGGTTTATATTACGCTGAGCGTGCTTTCATCGGCGGTGCAATACATTCTTGCCGGAATTTTTGCCATCGCGATCGCTTTCATTTATTTCAATCTGAATGAAAAGAAAAATCAAACTGGAACTTTTGAAACTATAGAAAGTATTGGCTCAGACCTTTAATGATCACTAAGCTGTTTTACATATTGATTTGCTTGTTTCCGTTTGCAGCATTTGCTCAAAATACAAACGATTCAACAACTGTAGCCCAGCAAGTGCGCTATGATGACAGTGTTGTGGCGCCTAAATATTTTGAGGAGCAAGCACTTGAAGAATACCGTCAGGATGACGCCTTTGACTATGTGGCTTTTGTTCCACCAGATAATATTTGGACGCGCTTTAAAACCTGGCTCAATGACCTCTGGGCTTCTTTTATTCAATGGCTTCTACAGGGAGAAGAAGTTGGCGGTATTCTTGGTTTTCTAATTGAAGCACTGCCTTATTTGATCATTATTTTGGTCGTGGCATTACTCGTTTGGCTCTTTATGCGCATTGACCTTGGCGGTTCGCCTCTCAAAACAAATGCTTTGAACAAAGTCATTCTTTCAGACGAACAAAAAATAATAGAGACCCAAAACATACAAGAACTTATTGACACTGCGCTGAAAGAAAACAATTATAGACTCGCCGTACGTTTTTACTATTTACTGTTATTACAAAAGTTAGCGCAAAAAGATATTATAGATTGGCAAGTGCAAAAAACCAATGCCGATTATATTTATGAAATCAAGAACGATACCTTGCGTGCAGACTTCACCAAGTTAACCCGGATCTACGATTTTATTTGGTACGGAAATTTTAATGTGAGTTCGCACCAGTTTTTAAAAGCCGAAAAAGAATTTAAAAAGACCACTGCAGATTTATGAGCAAACGCTATAAAATAATGGCAGGGGTACTCATCGCTTTTCTTGCGGTTTTGATTCTTGCCGAAGCTTCACAACCCGAACCCATCAACTGGTTTAAGGGATACGGTAAGCAGGATAAAATTCCTTTTGGCACCTATGTTTTTCACGAGCAATTGCCAAGTGTGATCAATGCAAACCGAATTGAAGAAGTCAACATTCCCCCATTTGAGTTTTTACAAGACAGCACCCTACCGGCAGGAAGTACTTATTTTTTCCTAAACGGAAGTGTTTATAATGATGCCACCGAAAGTAATAAACTTTTAGAATGGGTAGGACGAGGCAATACCCTTTTTGTTTCCGCCGGCTCTATTAGCAAAACCATTTTAGATAGCCTTTGGTTAGGTCTAAATTTTTATAGCGAAACGGCTAACCTAAAAAAACGACCGCTGGTTAATTTTACCAATCCGCGGTTAAAAGCAGAACGCCCTTTTCGGTTAAATAAAGATGTTGGTACCGTTTACTTTGATGAGATAGACACTCTTAAAACAACTGTTCTTGGCGTGTTTGATTTGATTCGTGATAATGATTCCTCACAGATAAAAAAGCCCAAGGTCAATTTTATAAAAACACCGTACAAGAACGGGACTGTCTATTTACACACGTTCCCAGAAGGCTTTACCAATGTTTTTATATTAGACAGTACTAATGCAGAATATACTGCAAAAGCACTGTCTTACCTCCCAGATGATGGCACGATATACTTAGATCAGTATTATAAAAACAGTAAAGAATATGCTGTTTCTCCGTTGCGATTGATTTTGACCAATAAATATTTAAAATGGTCGTGGTACTTGCTGATTCTTGTAGCGATTCTGTGGGTTATTTTTGAAGGAAAGCGCAAGCAGCGCAGCATTCCGATAATTCAGCCGTTACCTAATAAAACATTAGATTATACAAGAACTATTGCAGGAATGTACCTTGATAAAAAAGACAATCGACAAATCGCGATGCACCAGATCAATCATATCTTAGAGCATATACGCAGCGTTTATACCTTGTCAACAGAGCGCTTCAGTCAGGATTTTGTTGAAAAATTAACCGCTAAAAGCGGCAAACCACAATCCGAAATTAAAACACTCGTAGATTATATTATCTTGATCAGACAAAAAGCTGTTGTGAGCGAGGACGAACTTATAAAGCTCAATACGCTTGTAGAAAATTTTAAAAACACCCATTAGTTATGGAAGAATCCTATAAAGACCCTGAAAATCAAAATACACCTCAAGATTCAACGGATGAAGCTTCAGAAAATTTAGCGTTTCAGAGCAGAATTCCGCTTGAAGAATTACGAGACAATGTAGCTGCTTTAAAAACTGAACTTGCAAAAGTGATTGTAGGCCAACACGAGTTTATAGAGCTGTTGATCGTCGCTCTGCTTTCTGATGGTCACGTTTTGATCGAGGGTGTTCCGGGAATTGCAAAAACGGTTACCGCAAAACTTTTTGCCAAAACATTGAACACTGGTTTTAGTCGTATTCAATTTACGCCAGATTTAATGCCAAGTGACGTTCTGGGAACTTCGGTTTTAAATATGAAAACCAGTGATTTTGAATTCAAACATGGGCCTATTTTCTCTAACATCATTTTAATTGATGAAATCAATCGCGCTCCAGCTAAGACTCAGGCTGCACTCTTTGAAGTGATGGAAGAACGCCAGATCACCATAGATGGGCATCGTTATGAATTAGAAAAACCTTTTATGGTTTTAGCCACACAAAACCCTATTGAACAAGAAGGAACTTACGCCCTTCCCGAAGCACAGCTTGACCGTTTCTTATTCAAGATCAAAGTGAATTACCCCGACCTTGAGGATGAAATTCAAATTCTTAAATCACAAAGCGAGCGTACCGGTTCACAAGCAGAAACTATCAATAGTTTACTTTCACCAGAGCAACTTCAACAATATCGTGAGCAAACCCGTAAGATTCTAGTAGAAGAAAAAATACTCAACTATATCGCGCAGATCACGGTAAAATCGCGTACGCATCCACATTTATATCTAGGAGGATCGCCTCGTGCTTCCCTGTCTATTATGAACGCTGCAAAAGCATTTGCTGCGATTGCCGGGAGAGATTTTGTAACTCCAGAAGATGTTAAACGCTCCGTAACTCCGGTTTTACGCCATCGGGTTATTCTCTCTCCAGAACGCGAGATGGAAGGTATGACTCCGGAAACCGTTATCGATATGTTAGTACAATCTGTTGAAGTCCCTCGTTAGTGCGCATCATTAACTTCATAAAAAATCTTTATCTCGGTAAGCGACTATTTTTTATACTCGCTGTGCTTATCGTACTCTTTCTTTTCTCCTACTGGTGGCATACGCTTTTTAGCATTGCGCTCTTAGGAACGTTTTTTTTAAGTGTCGCATTTCTATTTGATGTCGTACTACTTTTTAAAAACAAGGAAGGAATAAACGCATCACGGAAGCTTCCTGAGAAATTTTCTAATAGTGATCTTAATGAAGTCCCCTTAGCGATTCAAAGCAAGTATAATTTTGCTATTGGTATTTCGGTGATTGATGAAATTCCTGTTCAGTTTCAAAAACGTGATTTTCTAAAAACCGGAAGCATTCCGTCTCGCGGAAAAACTATAATCAACTATCAATTAAGACCGGTAGAACGCGGAGTCTATACTTTTGGACGCCTGAATATCTATGTCAATTCCACTTTAAATCTCGCCAGACGCAGGTTTACTTTCGGCAAAGATCAAGAGGTCAAAGTATATCCTTCATTTATTCAGATGAAAAAATATGCCTTTCTGGCGATTGATAATAAACTGACGCAATTTGGTCTCAAAAAAATCAGGCGTATAGGTCATACGATGGAGTTTGAGCAGATCAAAGAATATGTGAGTGGTGATGACGTGCGTACCATAAATTGGAAGGCAACCGCTAAGCGTGGCGAGCTGATGATCAATCAGTTTCAGGACGAAAAATCACAACCTGTCTACTCTATTATAGATGCAAGCCGCGTGATGAAAATGCCGTTCAATGGCCTTACCCTACTCGATTATGCGATAAACAGTTCCCTTGCTTTCAGCAATATAGCATTAAAGAAGAACGACAAAACCGGGTTGTTAACCTTCAGCAATACCATACACAATCATCTCGCAGCCAGCAGCAAGAAAACGCATTTAAATACTATTCTTGAAGTCCTTTATTCGATCTCAACAAATTTTCTTGATAGTGATTTCGGTAGATTATATGCTGAAGTAAAGCGAAAAATAACCCACCGCAGTTTATTGCTCTTGTACACTAATTTTGAGCATAGCAGCGCAATGCAACGCCAATTGCCCTATTTAAAAGGACTTTCGCAAAAGCACGTTCTGGTAGTTATATTCTTTGAAAACACAGAACTAGAAGTTCTAATCACTAAAAAAGCTCAGAATACACCAGAAATCTATCATAAGACGATTGCCCAAAAAATACACTATGAGAAGAAGTTAATGGTTAAGGAACTTGAAAAAAACGGCATTCAAACCGTACTTACCAAGCCCGAAGATTTAACCGTAAATACCATCAATAAATATTTGGAAATAAAAGCACGTGGAATTCTGTAATGCTTCGAAAAAACAAACACTGTTTAATACGTTTGAAGCGCTTAAAATCTTCTATAAATTTTTGAATAACTCCTATCTAATTTTCTCGCAAAAGCCTTTATCTTTGCAGCCTAAAATTTTATTATGATCCAAGTTACTTTGCCAGATGGCAGCGTAAAAGAATTTGAAAGCGGGGCAACACCTTTTGATGTTGCAAATAGCATAAGTGCCGGTTTGGCGCGTAATGTTATTTCTGCCAAATACAATAACAAAACGATTGAGACCACCACTCCACTTACCGAGGATGGTGCACTTGTTTTGTTTACTTGGAATGATGATGAAGGTAAAAAGGCTTTCTGGCATTCTTCGGCGCATATTTTAGCGCAAGCTTTAGAAGAATTGTATCCGGGAGTAAAACTTACCATTGGTCCCGCAATAGACAAAGGATTTTACTACGACGTAGATCTTGGTGAAAAATCCCTCAGCGAGAACGACTTTAAAAAGATTGAAGATAAAATGCTTGAGATCGCTCGCGGAAAACACGAGTTTTCAATGCGCAGTGTTTCTAAAGCAGATGCGCTGGCAATGTATCAAGAGCAAGACAATCCGTATAAAGTAGAATTGATCGAAAATTTAGAAGACGGCTCGATCACTTTCTGCGATCACGATACCTTTACAGATCTATGTCGCGGCGGCCACTTGCCTAATACCGGTTTTGTAAAAGCGGTTAAATTAATGAGCGTTGCCGGAGCATACTGGAGAGGCGATGAAAACAAGCCGCAACTTACCCGAGTTTACGGTATTTCATTTCCGAAGCAAAAAGATTTAAAAGAATACTTAGAGTTACTTGAAGAAGCAAAAAAACGCGATCATAGAAAACTAGGTAAGGAGCTTCAGCTTTTTACTTTTTCGCAGAAAGTAGGACAAGGACTGCCATTATGGCTGCCTAAAGGTGCCGCTTTGCGTGAGCGTCTTGAAAATTTCTTAAAGGCTGCTCAGAAAAAAGCAGGTTACGAGATGGTGGTTTCACCACATATCGGTCAAAAAGAACTTTATGTGACTTCTGGGCATTATGCAAAGTATGGAGAAGATAGCTTTCAACCTATTACGACACCGGCAGAAGGTGAAGAGTTCTTATTGAAGCCTATGAACTGTCCGCATCACTGTGAAATCTATAATGCGATGCAGTGGAGTTACCGTGATCTCCCTAAGCGTTATGCTGAATTTGGTACGGTTTACAGATATGAACAAAGCGGTGAATTGCACGGACTTACACGTGTACGTGGGTTTACACAAGATGATGCGCATATTTTCTGTACGCCAGATCAGCTGGACGATGAGTTCATGAAAGTAATTGACCTTGTACTTTATGTATTTGGTTCACTAGGTTTTGAAAACTTTACCGCTCAGGTTTCTTTAAGAGATCCTGAGAATAAGGAGAAGTATATAGGTACTGATGAGAACTGGGCAAAAGCCGAAAATGCGATCATCAATGCCGCTAAAGCTAAAGGTTTAAATTATGTCGTAGAGACCGGCGAAGCTGCGTTTTACGGGCCTAAGTTAGACTTTATGGTAAAAGATGCGTTAGGCCGTAGTTGGCAGTTAGGAACCATTCAGGTGGATTACAATCTTCCTGAACGTTTTGAACTCACTTACAAAGGCAGTGATAATGAAGAACACCGCCCGGTGATGATTCACAGAGCACCCTTTGGAAGTTTAGAGCGTTTTGTTGCTATTTTGCTTGAGCACACCGGTGGAAATTTCCCACTTTGGTTGATGCCAGAACAGGCTACCGTGTTAACACTCAGTGAAAACTATGAGGATTACGCACAAAAAGTATTAACTTTGCTCGAAAATCATGGCGTACGTGCCACGATAGATGATCGTGGAGAAACTATGGGAAGGAAGATTCGCGAAGCAGAAATGCAGAAAATGCCTTTCATGTTAATAATTGGCGAGAAAGAAGCCAATGATGGTACGGTTTCTGTACGTAAACATGGTGGAGAAGATTTAGGAACGATGACAGTTGCAAAATTTGCTGAACTGATTGATGCTGAAATCTCCAAGACATTGAAAAAATTTGAAGTTTAATTAAAATTATATAGCCATAGCAATACGTAGAAAAAGATCAAGAGGACCCGCAAGAGTCCAAAAGCAAGACCAACACAATATCAACCAAAAAATTCGTGCACGTGAGGTGCGCCTTGTGGGCGATAATGTAGAGATGGATATCTATCCTACCAGCAAAGCACTGGAAATCGCTCAAGAACTGGAATTGGATTTAGTGGAGATTTCTCCTAACGCCAATCCACCGGTTTGTAAGGTAATGGACTATAAAAAGTTTGTTTACGAGCAAAAGAAGCGTGAAAAAGCGATTAAAGCAAAAGCTTCTAAAGTGGTCGTAAAGGAAATTAGATTTGGTCCTAACACAGACGATCACGACTACGAGTTTAAAAAGAAACACGCACTGAAGTTCTTAGAAGAAGGAGCTAAATTAAAAGCGTATGTGTTCTTTAAAGGGCGTTCAATCATCTATAAAGATCAAGGTCAGATTTTATTGCTTCGTTTAGCACAAGATCTTGAAGAATATGGTAAAGTTGAACAAATGCCAAAATTGGAGGGTAAACGTATGATTATGTTTATGGCTCCTAAGAAAAGTAAATAAAAGTCATTAGACTTTTTAAAATATAAATCCCGACCTTTTTAGAAAGGCCGGGATTGTTTTGATTTAAAAAAATCACAACAAACAGTAATAAGCGGAATAATTAAATAAACTAGGAATTATGCCTAAAATGAAAACAAAAGGCAGTGCTAAAAAGCGTTTTAAGCTTACAGGTACTGGTAAAATCAAAAGAAAGCACGCGTTTAAGAGTCACATCTTGACTAAAAAGTCTAAGAAACGTAAGCTAGCGTTAACTCACGACACTTTGGTACACAAAGCTGACGAGAATAACGTGAAAATTATGTTACGTCTTAAATAAGCACGTAACCGGTTAAATTATTTTATAAACCCTGGAGTTGGGCAAAACGAAAAAAGTTAGAGTTTTAAAAGTGGTGCTTGTCACCCGCCTGCTACAAAAACAATTAAATTATGCCAAGATCAGTAAATTCAGTTGCTTCTAGAGCCCGAAGAAAAAAGGTAATGAAGCAAGCCAAAGGTTACTTTGGAAGACGTAAAAACGTCTACACAGTTGCTAAAAATGCGGTGGAAAAGGCTATGCTTTATGCATACCGTGACCGTCGTCAAAAGAAAAGAAATTTCCGTACGTTATGGATCACTCGTATTAACGCGGGTGCTCGTATGCACGGAATGTCTTATTCTCAGTTTATGGGTAAAGTTAAAGCTGCAAACATCGAACTTAACCGTAAGGTACTTGCAGATTTAGCAATGAATCACCCAGAAGCTTTTGAAGCAATCGTAAATAAAGTAAAATAAGGCTATAACGCCTAATTAAACAATACTTCCGCTTAGAAATAAAAAGCCCGATCAAATTGATCGGGCTTTTTTATTGATGTTATTTTATAACAATCTCCACTAAATTACATCCAATTAAAGATGATTTCCTTTTCCATATCAGGATGTAAACTATTTAATACGGGACACGTTCTTGCAGTATTTTCTAGAATTTTTCGGTTTTTATCATCAGCCACTCCTTTTAAATTCAGCTTCACTTCTACTCTAGCGATTCTTCGAGGCTCTGCTTTCATTATTTTAGTCACTTCAGCAGTAGAACCATCTAAATGCACGTCTTCCATCTGAGCAGCCTTGATACCCATTACCGTGAGCATACAGCTTGCTAAAGCAGTCGCTACAGTATCGGTAGGAGAAAAAGCTTCTCCTTTTCCATTATTATCTGTTGGAGCATCCGTGATAAACGTGTTACCTGATTTAACGTGTTCACATTCGGTACGTAAATTACCCAGATATACTACTTTACTTGTCATGATTTAGTTTTTTAGGTAAGATGAAGATCCTTGATCAGAGGGGATTTCAACAACGATTTCCTCTAAATTTTCTCCATATTTCAAAATATAAGCTGCGGTATTGAAATAACCCGCCGAAACCGGATCCTGCACATACTTAAATTTATTCTCAACGTATTGGGTAATATAACCCGCATCTGCAGCATCATAAAGACTTTCTGCAGCCGCAAGACGCAAAATAGTATCAAAAGTAAGATCGTAACCGCGCACCGCATAACTGTTGGGAACATATCCGTATTTATCTGCATAGGCCTGAACAAAACCTGCGTGATTTTCGGTATAGCTACGCGCTACCGAAGGGAAATGAAAATTAAGACGCATTAAGGTAATGTTTGAAATATCATCACTCTGATATGCTGAACCTTTGTCTGTAGTCAATAAAGTGATCTTTTTACTTGCCGCTTGCGTACTCAGGCTTGTAGTTACACTACTGATTAGCGCAATATCATTACTTTCTAAAATCACCCAGTTATCTATAGTTTCTGAAAGTTTAGAGGTAAGATTACTCGCTCTTAGATAATAGCCGCTATCTGAAGACTCCGGAAAAACCACTTTAGCGCTTGGATATAAATCTAAAAGTTTCGCCTTAATACCTGTGTTTTTAGAATCTGCAATAACAATTATGTTTTTTCCTTTTCCTTCCTGCTTAATGTAACGCAGCATTTGCTCTCTCAAAATCTCATCATCAGGGCGCGATTGAAACATATTAGAGCGCATACTTACATTAGGCACGATTGGAGAAACCACCGGTATGGCACGGTCTCTTAATAATTGACTTGCTTTTTCGACATTCGACGTAAGCAACGGACCAATAACAGCATTCATTTTATTAAAATCTCCATTATTGATGAGTTGCTCAATTTTGCGATCATTACCCGCTTTACCATCTCCTCTCGAATATTGCGTATCATACACATATAAATTCGAAGAAATACCCAAAGCTTTTGCTGAATCAATAGCCATCAAAGCTCCACTATAAAAGTCAAGGGCAATATTCATTACCCGATCATTTTTAAGTACTTTTTTTCGAACATCACCGGTATCTACAACAGTTTTGCCCAGATTAAAAGGCAACATCACGGCGATATTCTTGGTTGATCTGTTAGTTAAATTATCCGCTAAACGTGTAGCCTCGCCGGTAACGTCTAGAGCAGTATTACTAAGTTTTTCCTTCGGAAGCTTTAAAATCATACCGCTTTTAAGTCCGTCATTTAAAGAAGGATTTAAAGCGATCAATTCATCTTCGGTCATATCCCAACGTTGGGTAAGTCGAAAAAAGTTTTCTTTGGGTTTAACCTCATAAAAACCATACTTACTCTCTTCAAGCACTGCATCTTTAGCATATGATTTATCCGGAACATTTAAAATAGTTCCTATTTGCAAGCCCTCTTTAATTTCCGGGTTCATTTGCTCCAATTCAGCAATGGTAATACCGTACATAGAAGCAAGACCGTATTTAGTCTCCTTAGGCTTTACAATATGCTTTCTGTTTGTTACCGCCGGTTTGGCAGAATCGTCTTCTGTCACAGCTTCAGTAGTATTAGGAATTTTCACCGTTTCGCCTCTTCTCAACTCTGCGCTGTAAAGATGCTTGTTATAACGTTTGATCTCTGACTCAGCCACATCATACTTTTTAGACAGCTTATATAATGTCTCGCCTTTAGCTACTGTGTGTAGTATAAACTTTCCGTCTGCAGAAATTTCTGATCCGCCCGGTGCTGACTCGCCTCCCGGTAAAATCAAGACCAGACCAGGATACAATTTGCTTTTAGCTTCAGGATTCAGTCTGTAAATTTCATAAACCGTAACGTTGTATTTGTTAGCAATACTAGATACTGTTTCGCCTTCCCGTACTTGATGACTTGCATATTTTTGCTGCCCAATACTCGAACAACTGAACACTACAAAAATGACTACGAAAAGAATTGATATGTTTTTCATTGTGTTTATTTTTTACACCAATACCTCATAAAATTATGAGGTATTGCCATATAAATGAGTTTTAAACGCTGTTAAATCTTCTATTCCCACTCAATCGTGGCGGGTGGTTTAGAACTGATGTCATAGACTACTCTATTAACGCCTTTAACCTTATTTATTATATCATTTGAAACTTTTTGAAGAAAATTATAAGGCAGATTTACCCAATCTGCAGTCATCCCATCTGTACTTTCTACAGCACGCAAGGCAACACATTTTTCATAGGTACGCTCGTCTCCCATCACTCCAACAGAATCTACAGGCAGCAACATAGCACCAGCTTGCCACACCTGATCATATAATCCCCAATCACGTAATCCGTTTATGAATATAGCATCAACCTCTTGAAGAATACGTACTTTCTCTGGTGTTATATCTCCAAGAATCCTAATGGCAAGGCCAGGTCCAGGGAATGGATGCCTTCCTAATAAAGTAGGGTTCATATCCATACTTGCACCCACTCGGCGAACTTCATCTTTAAAAAGCATTCGCAAAGGCTCCACCACTTTAAGCTTCATAAAATCTGGTAGACCGCCTACATTATGATGTGACTTTATTGTTGCCGAAGGGCCTCCGGTAGCAGAAACAGACTCGATCACATCAGGATAGATCGTACCCTGAGCCAGCCATTTTGCATCCTCAACCATATGCGCTTCATCATCAAAAACTTCGATGAATACACGACCGATGGTTTTACGCTTCTCTTCAGGATCGCTCTTACCTGCTAATGCACTTAAAAAACGATCAGAAGCATCCACCCCTTTTACATTCAATCCCATGCCTTCATATTGTTGCAATACGTCATGGAATTCATTTTTTCTAAGCAGTCCGTTATTAACAAAAATACAGTGCAGGTTTTTACCAATCGCTTTGTGCAAAAGCATTGCTGCCACTGAACTATCTACTCCGCCAGACAAGCCTAAGATCACTTTATCTGAACCTACCTTTTTCTTTAATTGCGCTACAGTACTTTCAACAAAGCTATCGGGAGTCCAGGTTTGTTCAACCTTAGCAATATTAATCAAGAAATTCTCTAAAATCTTCTTACCGTCTGTAGAGTGGTATACTTCTGGGTGAAATTGAATTGCGTATGTCTCTTCTCCACCTATTCTGTAAGCCGCATTTTCTACATCGTGCGTACTTGCAAGTCTCACCGAACCTTTAGGCAAAGACTTAATCGTATCACTATGACTCATCCAAACCTGGCTTCCTACTTCTACACCTTCAAAAAACGCTTCATCCTCTTTAATCATAGAAAGATTAGCTCTACCGTATTCTCTGGTATTGGACTGCCCCACTTCACCACCGTGAAAATGCGCCAAATATTGCGCTCCATAGCATACCCCAAGCAAAGGCTTTTTCCCTCTTATTTGAGATAAATCAGGGTGCGGAGCATCTTCTGCTCTAACTGATGATGGAGAGCCTGATAAAATCACAGCTTTATAGCTGCTTAAATCTTCAGGTAAATTGTTGAATGGTTTGATCTCGCAGAAGATATTGAGTTCCCGTATACGTCTGGCGATTAACTGGGTATACTGCGATCCGAAATCTAGAATGAGTACGTTATTTTGCATAAACAAAAATAGCATTTCTATCTATTTTCAAAACATCAAAACCAAAGGTTCTTTTACACAATTTAGTCAACAATCTTCCGGCTATATTAGCTGCTTGAAATTCAATTTTTTAGCATAATCTCAATTTGATTTCGTAGGTAGATTATCAAAGCTATTCTATCGATAAATAACTTTTGCACTGTCCTTTTAAACGGTTAAATCTTACAAAAAGTCATCTTATCATTATTATATTATCACTATTTAACTTTTTTTAAGAGTTTAAAATCATTAGTTTCTCAGTTATCGTGGAAAAATAGAATTATTGCTTAAAAATATAATTAAAAACAATATTATTTTATTTTATCTTTATATTTGAAGAAATTAGATGTTCCCTAAACCTAATCTAAAATGTCAGTATCAAAACAACTTAAATCCCTCAGGGAAGGTGCTTCGCTTTCACAAAAGAAAGTAGCCGAAGAACTCGGCATCACTCAGGGCGCCTATTCCTTAATTGAAAACGGTCAGAATTCAATCACGACCGAACACTTGCTCACGCTTAGTAAATTGTACAGCGTTCCTACAGATCGCATTTTAAAAGGTTCTCATAATTCTATTATGATGAACTCAACAAATGGATTTGTACCATTAATTAATGTGGAGGCTCGAGCAGGTTTTATTGAAAACCGTGATAATGAACAATGGATGTCAACCTTAGACATGTTTAAACTGCCGGGCTACGAACCTTCAAAAGGTCAAAAACTTTTTGAAGTTGAAGGTGACAGTATGATGCCTACCCTAATGCACGGTGATATTCTTATTACACAACATACAGATGATCTAAACGAAATTTTAGACGGTTCTGTAGCGGTAATTGTAACTGCAAAATCGGTTTTAACCAAACGTATAAAAAAAGATTTACCTAACGATGCCATAATATTGATAAGCGATAACAGCAAGTACGAAAGTGTGAGCTATGACCTTAAAAATATTCTTGAAATATTAGTGGTTAGAGGTAAAATCACAAGCTCGTTAAATGTTGTGGATATGGATGCCAATAAACGTGTGCAGCATTTAGAAAGTCAGGTTGACAAGCTTCAAAGTGATATGAGCAAACTCATTGAAAAAATCAACAAACTAGTTTAAGCGCTATCAAACTATAACCAATAAAAAAACCGGCAATTAGCCGGTTTTTTTTATTTTAAGATGATCACAGAACTAATCACGTGTCACACGACCTACCGGAAACGATGCCGTGTTTATTTGCATTGTATTCGTTACACTAGATCCTGCTTCCTGCGTCACAGTTCCTACAAGAGGACGCAATACAAATGGACTGATAGAAGAAGAGCTGCTGGTGTTGTCAAAAATAGGTTGAATTGTTATAAATACTTGCTTCCCTACTAGGTTAGGCAATGTATTTACCCCGTATGCGCTTAACACATTTTCATTAATGAAATCCTCACCCGGAAAATCCGGTGCAGGGTTTATGTTTAAACTGAAAGGATCTGATTCATCAGCATTGTTCACGTTAGTAAATCGTCCTGTAGAAAGATCCACGTCACCACTAGCCCCCGGAACGGTTACCCAGCCTTCGTATTTCCATCCTGCCGGTAAAGTAGGTAATTTTAATCCCGGTTGTCCTGTTGCAGGTACATACCAATATAATCCACTGTTTTCATTAGTGCTCACATTATCTGTAGGCGTTTGCAGTACAAACTGACCAGACGCGCTGGTATACGAACCAAAATTTTGAGAAACGTCAACCGTAGCTGCATTCCCTACAAAATCTCCACTCAGCAAAATAGACTGACTAATTTCAGCGCTAGAATCATTGCCCGGCTCTACGCTTAACAAAAATTGCGTAGCACCTTCAACATCTCCGGTAAGTGCTTCAAAACTCTTAGGAAATTTCACATCAGTAAATCTACCTAGTGAGATCACATCGGCACCATTAGAAATCCAAGCTTGGTATTCAGCACCATTTTCTAAGCGCTCAAGACCAGAAATATCAATAGTTACCGTTGATCTTGCTACGGTATCATCACCTGAGCAAGAAGCGAATATCGCCAAAACTGCAAGTAGTAAAAGGTTTATTTTTTTCATAAGAATTCTTTTATAGTTTAAGTTGTTTCTGAAATGTAAAACGATGTTCTGTTTAAAAAATTTCATTTGCTTCAGACAATCATTTCCGCAAATAAAGGGAATAAAAAAACCAAACCACAGAATTGTGGTTTGGTTTAATACTATTTTAATATAATCTATTAAGCGTTTTGCTTTTTGATAAGATTTAAAGCAGAACCTTCACGATACCAAGCGATTTGCGCATCATTATACGTATGATTTGCTTTAATCGTGTCTTTACTTCCGTCAGCGTGTGTTACCTCAATAGTCAACGGCTTGTCTGGAGCAAATTCTTCGATATCTAAGAAGCTGAATGTATCATCTTCCTGAATCAAATCATAGTCATTTTCGTTAGCAAAAGTCAATCCTAACATTCCTTGTTTCTTAAGATTTGTTTCGTGAATACGTGCAAAAGATTTAACTAATACTGCAGCTACACCAAGATGACGTGGCTCCATTGCAGCGTGCTCACGCGAAGAACCTTCACCATAGTTATGATCTCCAACAACAATGGTTTTGATCCCTTTAGCTTTGTACTCTCTCTGTGTATCTGGCACACCGCCGTACTCTCCTGTCAATTGACTTTTTACGAAGTTGGTCTTTTTGTTATATGCATTTACAGCACCAATCAGACAGTTATTTGAAATATTATCAAGATGTCCACGATAACGTAACCAAGGTCCCGCCATAGAAATGTGGTCTGTGGTACATTTTCCGAAGGCTTTGATAAGAAGTTTTACTTCTTTTAGCTCTGAATCCTTAATAGGAACAAACGGAGTTAACAATTGTAAACGCTCGCTGTCTGTAGCAACTTTTACTTCAACTTTACTTCCGTCTTCAGTAGGTGCTAAATATCCATTTTCTTCAACAGCAAAACCTTTAGTTGGCAATTCTAAACCTACAGGTACGTCTAATTTCACTTCTTCTCCATCTTCGTTGATCAGTGTATCATTTAATGGATCAAAATCTAAACGTCCTGAAATAGCAATTGCTGCAACCATTTCTGGAGAACCTACAAATGCGTGCGTATTTGGGTTACCATCGGCACGTTTTGAGAAGTTTCGGTTGAAAGAGTGCACAATCGTGTTTTTCTCTTCTCCTTTACGGTCACTACGATCCCACTGACCAATACAAGGTCCACAGGCATTTGAAAAAATAGTCGCTCCTAAATTCTCAAAAACCTCTAACAAACCGTCACGCTCAGCAGTGTAACGAATTTGCTCTGACCCCGGGTTGATACCAAAATCACTCTTAGGTTTTAATTTCTTGTCAATCGCTTGCTGCGCGATAGAAGCTGCTCTTGATAAATCTTCATAAGAAGAGTTTGTACAAGAACCTATCAGACCCCAATCAACTTTAATTGGCCAGTCATTTTTAGCTGCTTTCTCTCCTAGTTCTCCTACCGGAGTAGCTAAATCTGGAGTAAAAGGACCATTAAGGTGTGGACGTAATTCTGAAAGGTTAATTTCAATCACTTCATCAAAATACTGCTCAGGATTAGCATATACTTCGTCGTCACCTGTTAAATATTCTTTGATCTCATTTGCTGCGTCAGCAACATCTGCACGATCTGTAGCACGTAAGAAACGCTCCATAGATTCATCATAACCAAATGTAGAAGTGGTTGCACCAATTTCTGCACCCATATTACAAATGGTTCCTTTACCAGTTGCTGAAAGGTTTTTAGCACCCGGGCCAAAATATTCAACAATAGCACCAGTACCACCTTTTACAGTTAGAATTCCTGCCACTTTAAGAATAACATCTTTAGAAGCAGTCCATCCGTTAAGTTCACCTGTTAATTTAACTCCAATTAATTTTGGAAATTTAAGTTCCCACGGCATTCCGGCCATTACATCAACAGCATCAGCACCACCTACACCAATAGCAACCATACCAAGACCCCCGGCGTTAACCGTGTGACTATCAGTACCAATCATCATTCCTCCAGGAAATGCATAATTTTCTAAAACTACTTGGTGAATAATACCTGCACCCGGCTTCCAGAAACCAATTCCGTATTTATTAGAAACGGACTCTAAGAAATCGAAAACTTCGTTGCTCGTTTCATTAGCACGTTTTAAATCCTTCTGAGCACCTTGCTTTGCTTGAATTAAGTGATCACAATGCACAGTGGTAGGCACGGCAACCTCTTTTTTTCCTGCTTGCATAAACTGCAAAAGCGCCATCTGAGCTGTAGCATCCTGACAAGCGATACGATCTGGAGCAAAATCTACGTAATCTTTACCACGTACAAATGCCTTATCAGTTTTACCATCCCAAAGGTGAGAGTATAATATTTTTTCTGCCAGTGTTAAAGGCTTACCGGTAATTTCTCGAGCGGCGTCAACACGCTCTGCCACCTTACTGTAAACCGATTTGATCATATCGATATCAAATGCCATATCTAAATTTTAGTTAATTGAAATTGTAAATTAATTGCGCTTGAAAGCGGCGCTAAAATTACGAAAAAGCGAAGAATTTAGGAAGCCGACATATAGATTAAGGCAATGCTTGTATATGCTAAACTTATTGCAATTTACCTCAAGAATATATCGATTTCGTTGCTTAATTATGATTATTAGGTAGTTAGAAGTCAAATGTTAATAAAAAAAGACCTTAGGCAATTATTTAGAGTCTTTCTATATTACTCTAGAGCAGGCTTTTTATGATTTCTTTAAGGGTTAAGCCTTCGGCCTCAGCCTTATAGTTCTTCAATAAACGGTGTCCTAAAATGCCTTGAGCTACAGCTTTTACATCTTCGATATCAGGAGAATATTTCCCTAGGATCGCAGCGTGCGTTTTTGCAGCAAGAATTAAGTTCTGCGAAGCTCTAGGACCTGCTCCCCAATCAATATAATCTTTTACGATTTGAGGTGCACTTGTTGAATCAGGGCGTGTTTTACCCACTAACGCCACCGCATATTCAACAACATTATCTGCAACAGGAATTCGTCTTATGAGCTGCTGATAATTCACAATATCAGCTGCGGTAAATAATGGCTTAACCGACACCTGAGTATCTGCCGTAGTCGCTTTGACGATAGCTACCTCTTCTTCATAGCTAGGATAAACCAGATTGATCGCAAACATAAAACGATCTAACTGAGCTTCCGGTAAAGGATAGGTTCCCTCCTGCTCAATAGGGTTTTGCGTCGCTAAGACGAAGTAGGGTTTATCTAAAGGATATTGTTTACCAGCTACAGTAACCGCTTTTTCTTGCATCGCTTCTAAAAGCGCAGCCTGTGTTTTTGGCGGTGTACGGTTGATTTCATCTGCAAGAACAATATTAGCAAAAACAGGTCCTTTAAGGAATTTAAAATTGCGGGATTCGTCAAGAATTTCGGCTCCTACAATATCGCTAGGCATTAAATCTGGCGTAAACTGAATTCGTTTAAAATCTAAACCTAAGGCTTGCGCAATCGTGTTGACCATTAACGTCTTAGCCAACCCCGGAACACCAATTAACAGCGCGTGACCGCCACTAAAAATTGAAATCACAATTTGATCTACAACCTCGTGCTGACCAATGATTACGCGACCTATTTCTTTTTTTAAATCTTGATAACGGGTGACCAGCGCATCAATTGCCTTAGCGTCTGACATAGTTTATTGTTTTATCCAGTTGCTACTATAATCGCAAGTTCTATAATCTCCGTTTAATTTAATATAGGTTTCCGCTATTTTTTCATTCTTCCATTTTTCAATGGCTTTGATACGTTTAGCTTGTAATGCGAAGTTTTTAATTTTTACATAATCAATCGCAAAATCTGCTTCGTGCTCTTCAATACGATCAGAAACCGTATAAATCTCATAACGTGTTTTTCCTGTACGCGTAGGGTTATTAAAAGCTATTGAAACTTCTCCCTCTTTTAGATTTTGAACCTTAGGATATAATTCTGGCGGAAGGTTTTTAAGCTCAAACATACGGTCTTGTGTCACAGGGTTGATCATAATCCCGCCGTCGCTAGCCGTTTCTTTTTCATCTGAAAATTCACGTGCAGCTTCCGCGAAAGTGATCTCGCCATCTTCAATGCGTTTTCTAATTTTTTCGATTTCGTCTTTTGCAGCGTTTTCTGCAGCAGCAGTCACTTTAGGGATTCTTAAAATATGACGAAGATCAATTTTTTGACCACGTATTTTTTCCACCTTTATAATATGATAACCAAATTCAGTCTCAAAAGGCTTACTTACTTCACCCTCCTGTAAACTAAAGGCCACATCTCTAAATTCTTTAACAAACTGTGATTTACGATCTACATCTCTAATTAAACCACCGTCGCCACGAGTAGATTCATCCTCAGACCACAACACCGCTTTAGTAGCAAAGCTGCTTCCGTTTTCAAGAATATCTGTTCTGTATCCGTTAAGCTGATCAATTACTTTCTGCTTCTCCTCCTGAGGAACATCTGGAATAATCTGAATTTTTGAAACTTCAAGCTCCACACCAAATTGCGGCAGCCCATCTTCTTCTAATTCTTTGTAATACGATCTGATTTCTTCTGGAGTTACCTCAATCTCTTCAACAATATTTTGCTGCATGGCTTTAGCCAATTCCTGATTGCGGTTAAGTTCTAAAAGCTCCTTTTTAAGATCGCTCATTTTTTCTTTACGGTAGAACTTCAAAACTTTCTCCTCAGAGCCTAACTGATTGATAAAGTAATCTATTTGCTGTTGGGTATACGAGCGCACTTGCTCTTCGTTGATCATTACACTATCAATCACTGCGTGATGCGCATAAAGCTTATCTTCCATTAGTTTATCCATCACGCTACACGTAGATAGATCTTGACCTTCTACTTTTTGCTGCTTAAGCGACTCAATGGCTTGCTGAATGTCGCTTTCTAGAATTACATATTCTCCAACCACAGCTGCCACACCATCAACTTTAAACGTGGTTCCCGATGTAAGCGGTTTATCCTCATTTTGAGCAGTATCGCCAGCGGCGTCTGTATCAATGATTTCTTGTGCGGTCAAGCCTGACCACATACTACACAAAAGAAAGAGCGCAAAAGCTTTAGTTATACAGTTCAAATTGTTTGTTTTTAATTGCATCCTTAGTAATATCCTTTTCTAATTGTTTTATCAAATCTAGTTTTCTTCGGTTAAGAAGAATTTGCTTCACCGTTGGCAACACATATTCTAACGGCGCGTCATCATTGCGATCAAGGCGATCATTAACTGCGATCAAATATAATCCTAATGAATCACGCAGTTGTAAAAATTCGGTTTTATTTAGTAGCTGGTCACTGTTTTCAACATTTACCGGCGGAATTTTTGCAATAACCTTATCTAGACTTATCCAGGTACTGTCATTTAAATATTGTGCTCTAAACTGAACCGAAATAGAGTCTAAAAAACGCTTGTCTTTAGCATTAAAGCGCGTAAAACGCTTTTTTATTTCATCTTCATTATAATCATTCTCTCCCATCTCAATGTACCGCAGTTTGAGTAGGGATTCATTCAGCTTAAAATTCTCTTTATTTTCAGTATAAAATTGTGAAGCCTCAGCATCTGTAATACTGCTGTCCAAGCTACGCGCAACCAAAGCGTCTTTGTAGGCCTGCGAAAACAAATCTAGTTTATACTGTTCTACCAGATTGTTCAATCGGTCTTGCTCGTCTAGCGTGATGTTGCGCTGTGCATTATCTACGAGTAATCGCTTAGTCGCCCAGCGATTGATGTAACCATTCACTAAGGTGGTGCTGTCTTCCGGAGACATTTCTGCAGTGATCAACTTCTCTATATCTTCTTTATACAAATAAGCATTACCCACTCGCGCAACAGGAACACCAGCAGATACTTTTGACCCCAAAAGATCACAAGAAACCACAAGGCCGGCAAAAAGCACTAGTATACTAAAACGCATTATAAATCTAGACATATCACTTAAACCAACTCAAAAGTCTCTCTCAAAGACTACAACTTGAGACCTCTGTTGCAAATGTTTTACAGAATTGCAAAATTAAGAATTCTCATGCAGAACTGATTATTTCATAAATCACTGAAAGCCTACAAGATAGATCTCAAACTTATTCTTAAGCCATCTAAAAACGAATTAATCTACTCTAAATCTGAAGAATTGAAAAAGCTTATGGGTAATTTTACTCCGGTCATTGCACGCAATGATCTTTAATTTTGGCACACCTATTGACTCTATTGTATGGAACAAAGAATAAAACTGATATGGGATTTTAGAGGTCCTGATGCTTTAAAAATCGCAGAACACCACGTCATTCATTTAGATGAGTACAAGGCCGTTCACGACTTGGAGGCTAATGAAACAGGCGTTGAGCAAAAATCTGAATTATACGCTATCGCGTATTTTATAGTTTCTAAAGCACAAATGCCTGCCGTGCGTGATGCTTTAAAACCACATCGCGGGGAATTTTGTGATTAAAGCTTGCGCTTAAAGTTTTGCTTTGAGGCTAAGGTGTCAAAAAATACTTTGATAGCATTCAAGCTTTTATATCTTTGCGCGTAATTTTTTTAAAAATTAACTGTATTACAAACAATCGCCTAGCACAAACAGGCAAAATTCAATTTAAAATGAAAAAAATTTTCTTACCCCTAGTAGCTTGTTTTATCAGCTTTTCTGCGCTGGCTCAAACAAAAGTTGGAACCATCGACAGCGATTTGGTGATCTCAAGCCTTGATGAAGTAGCACAAGTACAAAAAGACTTAGAGGCTTATAATGCTGAATTAGAAAAACAGTTTAAAGATTTAGTGACTAAATATCAAACCGCTGTAACCGCTTATCAGGATGCTGAGGCAACAGCTTCAGAGGAAGACAAGCAAACTAAACAAGAAGAAATCGTTGGTATGGAACAAGATATTCAGCGTTTTAGACAAAATTCTCAAGGGTTGATCTCGATCAGACAAAATGAATTGATGCAGCCTTTATACCAAAAAGTAGGTCAAGCACTCAATCAAGTTGCACAAGAGCAAAACTACTCTCAGGTGTTAACGCTTAATGCCGGCGTAGCTTACTTTGACCCTGCTCACGATTTAACACAAGCCGTAGCAGATAAGCTAGGAGTTACTTTAAAAGTACAAGGTCAACAAGACCAAACTGCCTTGCCTACTCAGAATTAATACGGCAATCTATCACATAAAAAAAGGGAGCAAATTGCTCCCTTTTTTTATGCTTCATCCTAGCTAGTATAGCTTGAGGTTTATCTGCTATAATTTGGTGATTCTTTAGTAATGGTCACATCGTGCGGATGACTCTCGTGAATACCACTTGACGTGATTTTTACAAAACGTCCATTTTCTTTTAAAGCTTCAACATCTTTGGCTCCGCAATATCCCATTCCGGCTCTTAGACCACCTATAAATTGATGCACGCTTTCATAAAGTTCGCCTTTATAAGGAACACGGCCTACAATTCCTTCCGGTACCAATTTCTTAATATCATCTTCAACATCTTGAAAATAACGATCTTTTGAACCTGTTTTCATAGCTTCTACAGAACCCATTCCGCGATAGGTTTTATATTTTCTACCTTCATAAATGATGGTTTCTCCCGGAGACTCCTTAGTACCCGCAAGCAAAGAACCAAGCATTACACAGTCTGCACCGGCAGCGATCGCTTTAGGAATATCTCCTGTATAGCGAATTCCTCCATCTGCAATAACCGGTATACCGGTACCTTTTAGAGCTGCTGCTACTTCTAAAACCGCGCTAAATTGAGGAAAACCAACACCTGCCACAACACGTGTTGTACAGATAGAACCGGGTCCTATACCTACCTTAACCGCATCGGCACCTGCTTCCACTAAATATTTAGCAGCGGCGGCAGTAGCGATATTTCCTACCACAACATCAAGGGCAGGAAACTTTTCTTTTACACTTTGCAAAACACGAACCACACCTTGCGTATGTCCGTGTGCTGTATCGATCACAACAGCATCCACTCCAGCATTTACAAGTGCTTCAACACGCTCAACAGCATCAGCAGTAACACCCACAGCAGCGGCAACGCGCAATCTTCCGTAGGTATCTTTATTAGCGATAGGTTTTTGCGTAAGTTTTGTAATATCTCTAAAGGTTATTAAACCTATAAGCTTGTTATCTTTTGTAACAACCGGAAGTTTTTCGATCTTATTTTCCTGCAAGATCACTTCGGCCTCCGCTAACGAAGTTCCTTCAGAAGTAGTAATAAGATTTTCTGAAGTCATTACCTCAACAATAGCACGCTCGTTGTCTTTCTCAAAGCGCAAATCTCTGTTGGTAACGATTCCTTCAAGGTGACCTTCAGAATCAACAATAGGAATCCCTCCAATGCTATGCTCTGCCATCAGACGCTTAGCATCTTTAACTTTAGCTTCTTTATTAAGCGTTACCGGATCAATGATCATCCCACTTTCGGCACGTTTTACACGACGCACTTTAACAGCTTGCTGCTCAATAGTCATATTTTTATGCAACACCCCAATACCACCTTCACGAGCAATAGCGATCGCCATACTTGATTCGGTCACGGTATCCATCGCTGCAGAAACGATAGGCACATTAAGCGTGATGTTTTTAGAAAATTTTGACTGAATATTTACTTCTCTTGGAAGCACCTCAGAATAAGCAGGAACTAAGAGTACGTCATCGTAAGTAAGACCTTCTCCCAGTATTTTTGTTTCGTGAGCTGTCATTGCAATTAGGATTTAATTGCGTGCAAATATACTGCTAAAATCTCAAACTTTGGTGTAAAATGAATTTTAATAAAAGGATATGCCTAATTTAACCTAATGATAATTATGAAAGATCTTTGAAGCCTCGTTGTGTGCCGACTCAAAACTCATAGGTCTGATTCCGGAATCTACTTTAACTGAATTGAAATAGGAAAGCATTTTTTCTGTGGGCATATTACCGGTAAGCTCGTCTTTTGCCATTGGGCACCCACCAAATCCCTGAATTGCTCCGTCAAAGCGCCTGCACCCCGCCTTATACGCTGCATTGACTTTCTCAAACCACTGGTTTGGCGTGGTATGTAAATGCGCACCAAACTCGATTTTAGGATACGCCGGAATCATTTCGCTAAATAAATAATCAATCGTTTGAGCATCAGAAGACCCCACAGTATCCGAAAGTGAAATAATACGCACTCCCATTGCTGCTAATTTTTCGGTCCAGGCTCCTACAATATCCACATCCCAAGGATCACCATACGGATTACCAAAACCCATACTTAAATACGTAACTACCTCTTTATTGTTTTTAGTTGCGGTCTCTAAAATATCAGAAAGAACCACTACCGATTCTTCGATAGTTTTATGCGTATTACGCATTTGAAAAATTTCAGAGATACTAAAAGGATAGCCTAAGTACGCTATTTGATCAAATTGCACAGCATCTTGAGCGCCTCTTAGGTTCGCCACGATGGCGAGCAATTTTGTTGCTGTTGCACTCAAGTCTAATCGGTCTAAAACCTGAGCCGTATCTGCCATTTGCGGAATCGCCTTCGGACTCACAAAACTGCCAAAATCAAGAGTATCAAAGCCACAACGCAAAAGTGATTGCAAGTATTGCGCTTTTGCCTCAGTAGGAATAAATTGCTTTATACCCTGCATAGCATCTCTGGGACATTCTATTATTTTAACCGGTTTTGACATTAAGCTCTTTTAAAGAATTTAAAGATACATAAACTGCTTGAAGCGCAAATATTCATAAGAGATTTTAGTTCTTATTAAGGTCATAAGCATCCGGTTAATGCGCATTTGGTTTAGGATTTCCCTTATGATTTCCGCTAATGGAAAAATTTATCTATAAAGATTATCAAGATCTTTTATTCAGATCGCCTATTTTATGATCGGGAGTTTTAAAGTAAACGTAGAACCATTGTCAGGTTGGCTTGTAGCAACGATCTCTCCTCCTATTTGATGAGCAATTTCCTGGCATAAAATAAGACCAATACCATTACCCGCTTCATCGTTTGTACCTTTTATCGAAAACCGTTCTTTTTTAATCAATACTTTGTCTAGGTCAGTTTTAGACATTCCCACACCGGTATCAGAAATAGAAAGTTCGTAAACTTCTGCTGTGCGGTTTGCACTAAAAGTTATTTTGCCGTTTGCAGGTGTAAACTTGATCGCATTGCTAAGCAAATTTCTCATAATCACGATGACTACTTGACGATCTGTAAAAATGATATCTTCTTTAGGTATTAAACAGTCAATTTTAAGATTCTTACGCTCTATAAATACCTCCTCAGCTTCAACAACTTCGCTTACTACTTTATGCGGGTGCACTTCAGAGATTATAAATTTATAACCATTCATTTGTGATTTCGCCCACAGTAAAACGCTATCAATTAAGTAATAAAGATTAGATGTTTGTTTCTTTAGCTCTTCAGACAAGGCTTCAATTTCTTCAGAAGTAAAGTTTTTATAATTGTTATGCAGCAAATTAATACTGCTCAACACCGCCGCCACAGGACTCTTCACATCGTGCGCAACTATTGAGAATAAGTTATTTTTCTGATGGTTGATGGCGGTTAGGTTTTTATTACTAGTATTTAAAACCTGCTGTTCTTTTTTAAGAATGCGATTAGCACTCTTTTTATAGCTATACATTCGGTAAAGGATAAATAGCAGCAAGAACAGTAATACAATTAAAACAGAAATACCAATGATCGCATAGCGCTGGTGTTTGATCTGTAGCGCCTGCATTTCAGCATCGCTACGTAGCAATTCATTTTCTAACTGTTGTTCTTCAATACCAAATTGAATCTTGAGATTTTGAAGAATATTAGATTGTTCTCTGTTGTGGATCTCATCATTGAGTTTAATGTACTTTTGAGCATATGCTAATGCTTCAGCAGTATTATTATTGGCTTCGTGCAATTTCTGCCGAGCCTCATAATAGGCTAGAATAACATACTGATCTTTTAAATCAAGAACTTGCTGCTCAATAGCCAAAAGCTCGTTAGCAGCCTCATCTAATCTACCTTGGGCCGTATAACTCTGCGCGATATACGATTTTGCCAAACATTGAAACTGCACCGGAAAATTGGAAGACTGCAATGCCAAATTTAAATTAGCGATCGCTTCATCATACGAACCCAAAAAATAGCGAGCGGTTCCTAAGTTAAAATAGGCAACCCCCGCGATTCTAGGATCTCCTCCTCCTTTTATGAGGTTCAGGGCTTTTTTTGAATAGTAAACGGCACTATCTAGAACTCGTTTTTCCCTAAATACACCACTTAGATTTACAATGTACTTTATGTACTGATTTCTACTATTTACAGAATCTACATAATCCAATGCCTGCCTGAAGTTCTTTTCAGAAGATTCATAATCTCGTAGATAAAACTCAAGAACTCCAAGATTTCCATAGCTTTCACTCAGGCCTAAACTGTCGTTTTTAGCTTTATAAAGCGGAAGTGCCTTTTGAAATTCCAAGATAGCATCGGGGTATTTTGAAGTGACTATATAATAGGTTCCCATTCTATTATAAGCTTTTGCGATACCACGCTGGTAGTTGTTGAGTTGGGCGAGTTCTAAAGCCTTATCAATGTAGCGCTTGGCACTATCGGGTTGATAATACAAATACTCATATGCAATGCGCTCATTAAAATCACTGCGAATCGTATCGTTCGCTGCTTTTTTCAACTCTTGCTTTAAAGAGTCTATTTGGGGAGTTTGACTATAAAGATTTAAAGTAGCCACAATAGTCAACAATACAAACCAATTGATGGTTTGCGTGATTATTAGGGGCTTCTTAAACTTTAGGTTCACTAAATTGGTATATTTAAGTTGTATGTTTTTGAACGCAAAAAAGCGATTTTGACACTTAGGTTCTGAAAACCCGTAAATGTATTAAAGCTTTTTAACTCTGCTTTATAATTTCTTCATTAATACGCTTGATTAATGAGGGCCCTTCATAGATAAATCCGGTATACAACTGGATCAAACTCGCGCCTGCCTCTAATTTCTCTAGTGCATCCTGTGGGCTGTGGATACCTCCTACTCCAATGATAGGAAAAGCACCCAGACTTTTTTGATGTAAAAACCTAATGACTTCTGTAGAACGATCGCGCAAAGGACTTCCACTTAAACCACCTACTTCTTCTTTATTTGAAGATTGAAGTCCGTCGCGACTAATCGTGGTATTGGTTGCAATAACGCCGGCGATCTTAGTGTCTTGAACAATTTCGATGATATCATTCAATTGTTCATCGGTGAGATCCGGTGCGATTTTAAGTAAAATAGGTTTTTGAGATCTGGTTTTGTTGAGCTCTTGAAGGCCCGCTAGTAATTTGGTAAGCGGTTCTTTATCTTGCAAGGCTCTTAAATTGGGGGTATTTGGCGAACTTACGTTAACTACAAAATAATCTACATAATCGTAAAGGGCTTCAAAGCAGATTTTATAGTCGTTAAACGCCTCCTCATTAGGGGTAACTTTGTTTTTCCCAATGTTCCCTCCAATAAGTACATTTTTATTTTTTTTGAGGCGCGAAACCGCTGCTGCCACTCCGCCATTATTAAACCCCATTCGATTTATAATGGCCTTATCTTCTTTTAAACGGAATAAACGTTTTTTAGGATTTCCGGATTGTGGCTTTGGCGTGAGCGTGCCTATTTCAATAAAACCAAACCCAAAATCTGAAAGTTCTTGATACAACTTGGCATCTTTATCAAAACCTGCAGCAAGCCCCACCGGATTTTTAAATTTCAGTCCAAAAACCTCACGCTCTAAAGCTTTATGCTCAATATTAAAAACAGGCTTCACTAATCGCGTTAACCCCGTTTGTTTCATCAACTTAATGCTTTTAAAGCTAAAGTGATGCACACCTTCTGGATCAAAATTAAAAAGCAGTGGGCGTATAATTGATTTATACATAAAGGTCAGTTTTTTAGAGTCGTGCAAAAATAGGTTTATGTGATGCAACTCAAAAAGAAAATCAGGTCTTAATAGAAGGAATTAAATATTTTATAAAATTGATTCTCTGTATTTTATTTTTTGATCATAACAGTACCTTTACACCCTAAAAACCATCTCGTTTAAAATTTGCCTATGATCCAAAAAGACCTCTTAATCAAGCGTTTTATCAGCTATGTAACCATAGATACTCAAAGTGATGAAAACAGTTCTAGCACGCCCAGCACCCAAAAACAATGGGACCTTGCAAACAAACTACATCAAGAGCTTCTTGCAATGGGGCTTGATGATGTGAGCATTGATCAGAACGGGTATATTATGGCTACGCTACCCGCCACGGTTGCAAAACCCTTTCCTACTATCGGTTTCATTGCACATTATGACACTACGCCAGATTTTAGCGGTACCAATGTGAATCCGCAAATCATTGAGAATTACAATGGAAAAGATATTGTTTTAAATGAAGCATTAGATATCATTTTATCTCCTGATGACTTTGACGATCTCCTAGAGTATAAAGGTCAAACTATAATTACAACTGACGGAACAACCCTGCTTGGCGCGGATGATAAAGCCGGTATTACCGAAATTATGGAAGCAGTGCAATACCTAAAAAATCATCCTGAAATTGAACACGGGCCCATACGTATTGGCTTTACACCTGATGAAGAAATTGGCCGTGGCGCGCATAAATTTGATGTTGAAAAATTTGGCGCCGAATGGGCATACACAATGGATGGAAGTCAAATTGGCGAACTCGAGTTTGAAAATTTTAATGCTGCAGGTGTCAAGGTTTTTGTAAAAGGAAAAAGCGTACATCCGGGTTATGCTAAAGGCAAAATGATCAACAGTATTCACATCGCTCAGGACTTTATCAGTTCGTTGCCGCGCTTAGAAACTCCAGAGCATACTTCAGGGCGTGAAGGTTTTTTTCATCTAAATGGAATTCACGGAGATGTTGAGGAAACTGTTCTTGAATACATCTTAAGAGATCACGATAAAGAGCATTTTGAAGCACGTAAAGAGGTGCTTAATAATCTTGCTGCAGAAATCAATAGTCAGTATGGTTTAGAACTTATTTCTATTGAGATTAAAGATCAGTATTTTAATATGCGGGAGAAAATTGAGCCGGTGATGCATATTGTTGAACTTGCAGAAAAAGCGATGCACGCCGTTGATGTCGAACCTATAATCAAACCCATTAGAGGCGGAACCGACGGATCACAACTTTCTTTTATGGGCTTACCTTGTCCTAACATTTTTGCCGGCGGACATAATTTCCACGGAAGGTTTGAATATGTACCTGTAGAAAGTATGATCAAAGCGACCGAGGTGATCATCAAGATCGCAGAATTGGCTGCCAAAAAATAATTGCCGCAACCGAAGCAACCATTTAAAATATCTTGCGTCTAGAATGTGTAACACAAAAAATCACATTTCATATTATGACGTTAACTAACACAACAACGTATTTTAAATTATTTGCAGCAAGTATTGGTTTAGCTACACTTATCTCTTGCGGGACAGATGATACCAATTACGAAACACCTATCACCGAAACAGACGAGGAAGCCTTTGAGCGCAATGAAGCTGAAATCTTAGCGTATATTGAAGCAAACGAATTAGAGGCAACACGTACAGACAGCGGTTTATATTATGTGATAGAAACTGAAGGAACCGGCGAAACACCATCAAGCAGTGCCAACGTCACAGTCACTTACAAGGGTTACTTTTTAAATGACTCTGTTTTTGACCAGGCTGTAAACCCAATCGAATTTAATTTAGCCAACGTAATTGCAGGATTTAGAGAAGGTATCAGTTTAATGAAAGAAGGCGGAACTGCAACACTATTAATGCCTGCAAAATTAGCTTACGGTGCATCTGGAGCAGGCCCAATACCTCCTAACACTGCACTTGTCTTTGACATCGAACTCATTGCAACAGAATAATGCTATTAGAATAGCATTAAAAAAGGAGCGCCAATTGCGCTCCTTTTTTTTATACTGCCCAAAGGTTTAAAACCTTGTGGTAGTTTATATATTGCACCATTTATAGCTTACTTTTCAAATGCCTTAAGTGTTTTAGTAATGATACTCACACAGTCTAAAAGTTGCTCTTCGTTCATTACTAAAGGTGGTGCAAAACGAATGATGTTTCCGTGAGTAGGTTTTGCCAGAAGTCCGTTTTCTTTCAAAGCCATACAAATATCCCAAGCCGTACTGCTATCTTCAGAATCATTGATTACAATCGCATTAAGCAATCCTTTACCACGCACTAAACTTACAATCGTACTCGTTTCAATATACTCGTTGAGTTTAGCTCTAAAAAGCTTCCCGAGTGCTTCGGCATTTTCTGCTAAATTTTCATCTTGAATAACCTGCAAGGCAGCCATTGCTACTGCCCCAGCAACAGGATTTCCTCCAAAGGTAGAACCGTGCTGTCCCGGCTTAATCACATTCATAACAGGATCATTGGCCAATACTGCTGAAACAGGATAAGCACCACCAGACAACGCTTTTCCTAAGATCAAAATATCTGGATTTACATTTTCATGATTAACAGCAAGCAACTGCCCCGTTCTCGCGATCCCCGTTTGAACTTCATCAGCTATAAAAAGTACATTGTGCTCTTCACACAAGGCTTTACATTTAGCCAAGTAGCCTTCATCAGGTACAAAAACCCCGGCTTCCCCCTGAATAGGTTCCACTAAAAATCCGGCGATATTTTTATTTTCAATCAACGCACGCTCTAAAGCATCCGCATCGTTGTATGCAATTTTTATAAAACCAGGAGTATACGGACCAAAATTTTTACGTGCATCTTCATCGTTAGAAAAAGAGATGATAGTTGTTGTTCTTCCGTGGAAATTATTTTCGCAAACAATGATCTGCGCGTCTTGCTCAGGAACGCCTTTTTCTTCATACGCCCATTTACGAGCGATTTTTATAGCAGTCTCTACTGCTTCGGCACCCGTATTCATAGGTAACAACTTGTCAAACCCAAAATATTCGGTGGCATACTTCTCGTAACGACCTAATACATCATTATGAAAAGCGCGAGAGGTCAGCGTGAGCACTTCGGCTTGTTTTGTCATTGCGCCTACAATGGCCGGGTGACAATGCCCTTGGTTAACTGCTGAATATGCTGATAAAAAATCATAATACTTTTTATCTTCTACATCCCACACGTAAACGCCTTCGCCACGTTTTAGCACCACAGGAAGCGGGTGATAATTGTGCGCGCCGTGCTTGTCCTCAAGAGCAATCGCCTCTTGTGAAGTAAGTTGATCTACAGTAGTCATTTTGTAAAAATTTTAAAGGTAATCTTTCAACGATTCCTGCTTTTGATGCACTCTTGAAAATTCATTTTTCATAGCATCGTATTAAGGAGAGAAATCATCCTTATTAAGAAATCGCAAATTACTAAAAATAAAGCAGAAAACTTAAGAATTAAGCTTCGGTGCAACCTGATAATCCATAAATATCCCGCCAAGCATTATTTCGCTAAAACATATTAAAAAGCGGTTCTGCAGATCGTCTTATTTATACTATTTTTGCCGCGTGTCAAGAAGAAAGAAATCCAGAAAAATATTCTCAAATGTGTTGGTTACAGATGCCGGCGCAAAAGGGAAATCTATTGCCAAAGCGCCAGACGGGCGTGTAATTTTTATTAGCAATGCGGTACCCGGTGATGTGGTAGATATTCAAACAATGAAGCAGCGCAAAGCCTACTATGAAGGCAAAGCGATAAAAATTCATGAATATTCTCCCAAGCGCACTGAGCCGGTTTGTAAACATTTTGGGACCTGCGGCGGTTGTAAATGGCAAAATATGCATTACGACTATCAGCTGGAATACAAGCAGCGTGAAGTGGTCAACAACCTGCAGCGTTTGGGCAAAATTGACTTGCCAGACATTACTCCCATTAGCGGTAGCAAAGACATCTACTTCTACAGAAATAAAATGGAATTTTCCTTTAGTGACAGCAAATGGCTTACACTGAAGCAAATTCAAAGCGATGAGATCATCGAAGATCGCAACGCGCTGGGCTTTCATATTCCGGGGATGTGGGATAAAATTCTGGACATCGATAAGTGTCATCTGCAACGCGATCCAAGCAATGCCATACGCAACAGCGTGAAAGAATTTGCTACAAAAAACAACATTCCGTTTTTTAATGCGCGCAATCAAGAAGGACTCCTGCGTACGCTTATGATTCGTACGAGCAGTACCGGTGAATTGATGGTTTTGGTTCAATTTTTTGAAGATGCCGAAGCTCAACGCAAACTGGTTCTTGAGTATTTAAAGGAAACCTTTCCTGAAATTACTTCGCTACTTTATGTGATCAACGAGAAAGGTAATGACACTATTTATGATCAAGATGTTATTTGCTACGCCGGAAGAGATCATATTTTTGAGGAGATGGAAGGACTTAAGTTTAAAATAAACGCCAAATCTTTTTATCAAACCAACTCTGAACAAGCGTACGAACTTTACAAAATTACCCGAGATTTTGCCGAATTGAAAGGCGATGAAACGGTTTTTGATCTTTACACAGGAACGGGTACTATTGCTCAATTTGTTGCCAAAAAGGCTAAAAAGGTGATCGGTGTAGAAGCCGTGCCTGATGCGATTATTGCTGCAAAAGAAAATGCGCAATTAAACGAAATAGAAAACGTTGAGTTCTATGTAGGTGATATGAAAAATGTATTCAACGACACATTTATTGCTCAGCACGGTCAGCCTGACGTCGTGATCACAGACCCACCTCGCGACGGAATGCACAAAGATGTGGTCGCTCAACTTATAAAAATTAAAGCAGATCGCATTGTTTATGTGAGCTGTAACAGTGCAACACAAGCCAGAGATCTTGCGTTGTTAGACCCATATTATAAAGTAGAACGCGTTCAACCGGTAGATATGTTTCCGCAGACACATCACGTAGAAAACGTAGTTTTACTTAAACTGAAATAAAGCTCATGCTTAAAAACGGGATTTTATTAGTTTTTATCATTGCGCTCATCGCAATTTCTTGCGAGCGCGATGATATCTGTGCAGCAAGCACACCTACCACACCGGTACTCACTATTGGCTTTCAAGATGCTGATAACACCACTGAAGATAAGGAGCTCAATATCACGATCTATAAAGTGGACAACTCAGACAGCTTGGCGTATACCAGCGCATCAACTGTAGAAATTCCTTTACGTACAGATACTACCGCAACCGTTTTGGTTTTTGTAAAAAACCCTAATAATCTTGTGGCTGCTGAAGATCCTAACAATGCCGATACAGTGACTTTTAAATACACACCGCAAGAAGAATTTATAAGCAGAGCTTGTGGCTACCGGGTGAGTTTTTCAAACCTTACTATTCAGAATAATCCGGGTTCAGACGGGCGCTGGATAGACGATATTATTATAAACACCAGAACTATAACTAATAATGACACTACTCAGGTATATATTCGTCATTAGTAGTTTACTGATGACCGGTTTTTCGCTTAGCGCGCAGGACGAACAAGGCATTACTCAAGAAAACATAACCGACTCAACAGCGGTTGACTCTCTTGCTTCTAAACCTAAAACCAATAAATACGGTTTACGTGTAGGTATTGACCTAAGTAAACCGCTAAGAACCATTCTGGATGATCGCTATCAAGGATTTGCTATTTTAGGGGATTTCAGAATAAAAGATCGCTATTATGTAGCTGCGGAATTAGGTACAGAAACCCGTGACTTTAATGAGCCCACGTATGATGCCCAGGTGCAGGGTAGTTATTTAAAAGGCGGAATAAATTACAACGCTTACAGCAATTGGGAAGGAATGTCTAACCTGATCTATGTGGGCTTACACGTAGGTTTTTCAACTTTTAATCAGGATTTAAACAACTATACCATTTACACCACCAATACCTTTTTTGAGCCTGATGTGCGCACTGATCCACGCAATTATTCTAACCTCAATTTAATTTGGGCAGAACTTCAAATGGGAATTCAGGTAGAGTTATTCAACAATTTGTATATGGGACTTAATGTACAATTAAAACGTATTTTATCTCAAAAAGCCCCTGACAATTTCACCAATCTTTATGCTCCGGGCTACAACAAAGTAACTTTTGATAATGTTTATGGCGCGGGCTATGGCTACACCATTTCCTATTTAATTCCTATTTTCAAAAAATAAATAATCAAGGAGTATACCTCAGATAAGTGGTATCTTTTGGCAGTATCAAAAAAACAGACTTTCACTAACACCGTCTGAATGGGATTACGTTCACGCATACGCATTATCAACACCTTCATCAAGAATCCGGATGACACCCTCTACGCTATTTCGGTTTGGGAAAAAGTAAAGTTTTTAGTTTCCGGTATCATCTATGACTTTGGTTTTGCCTTTCTGTTTTTGATTCTTATGAGTCTTATTGAACCCTTGACCAAGGGGTATGAAAACGTGCTCAATCAAGAATTGTACAGCTTTTGGATGTCTATCTTGTTGATCACCATTGTTCCGCCGGTTCTTGAAGAGTTCGTATTTAGATTTCCATTAAAATACAAACGCAATTACCTTTTGCGGCTCATCACTTACCTTTTTAAACTTGATACAGAAACCTTCTGGAAAAAGCACCTCCGCATCATCGTGTATGTATTTTCGGCGGCATTTGGTTTTGTTCATATGTCTAACTACAGTAATGTGGATATTTGGTTCTTTATTTTATCCCCCATTCTCGTTGGGGCGCAACTCTTTGCCGGAATTATTTTTAGTTTTTTCAGACTTAAACTTGGTTTCATTTGGGCGATATTGGGACATTTTAGTCATAATTTCATTTTAATTATGATGGCTTTTCTCTTTTATCACAATGTGATGATTCCGCTTGTTGATGATGACGCAGTTAAGATAGAAGCTGCCGGACTTGCTTTTGAGGTTGAAGAAACTTCAATTTTACATTTTGACACCACGCAACAAGGAAATTTACTATGCCTTGAAGCTCAAAATTATAGCTTGCAAAAGCTGGTTGACAGTTTGTACACTAGCGATACGCTAAAACTTAGAGATAACGAACTGATCAATTTACACCTGCTGAGCAAGCAAGATTCCGGTTATACTAAACTTAAATTTCTTGAAACTCTTCAAGAACATTATGTTTTTAAAAAAGTGGTTGACAGCACGCGTAATCAGAAATAAGCTGCCCCGGCTTTAGTATCTTTGCGTTATGATAAAAGAAATTAGCAGCACACAAAATCCTACGATAAAACACCTTGTAGCTTTACAAGAAAAATCGAGAATTCGCCGTAAAACCGGTGAATTTCTGATTGAAGGTGTCCGGGAGATCAATCTGGCTTTTGATGCGGGTTTTGAACTGACTCAAATTTTCCTTTGTCCCGAAATTGCTCAAACCGAAGCACTAGAAGAACTTCAGACTAAAATCTCGAGTACAACTGAGCAGATTGTCGTTACTGAAGAAGTTTATAAAAAAATCGCATACCGATCAGGAACCGAAGGAATTATTGCTTCCGCGAAAGCGAAAAAGAATGCGTTAAACGATCTTGATCTTCCTGAAAATCCGCTGATATTAATAGCCGAAGCTCCTGAAAAACCCGGAAATATCGGGGCGCTTTTACGTACTGCTGATGCGGCAGGAGTTGACGCTTTCATTTTAGCCAATCCCCGTACAGATCTGTACAACCCAAACATCATACGTTCTAGCGTAGGTGGTTTGTTTACGATTCCTGTGGCTACAGGCAGTACAGAAGAAGTTATTAATTTTCTGAAGCACCAAAACATTTCGATTTACACCGCAATTTTACAGGAAGCTATTTCTTACGAAAAGCAAGATTTCACCACCTCTTCTGCCCTAGTTGTGGGAACTGAAGCAGACGGCCTTTCTGAAGAATGGCGTAAAGCTGCAAAACAAAACATCATCATCCCGATGCAGGGCCGCCTCGACTCTATGAATGTTTCGGTGGCTGCAGCAATCCTTATTTTTGAAGCGCGCAGACAACGCGGTTTTACTCTTTAAATTTCCTCTAATGACACCCACGCTTGTTTTTTATATCATCATTGCATTTATAATCATAAGTTTTGTGATAGATCAAGTGCTCGATTGGCTTAACGCTAAGCATTTTGACGATCCTATTCCTCAGGAACTGGCAGATGTTTACGACACAGAAACCTACCGGAAATCTCAAGATTATAAAAAAGTAAACGCAAAATTTAGCACGCTTACTTCAAGTTTTATGCTTGTGATCACTTTGTTATTTTTTGCTCTTGACGGATTTGCTTTTATAGATCAAATTGCCAGAAGTATGAGTGATAACGAAATCATTGTGGGCCTGATTTTCTTCGGAATTATTATGCTTGGGTCTGATATTTTAACAACACCTTTTAGCTACTATAAGACGTTCATCATTGAAGAGCGTTTCGGTTTTAATAAATCTACACCAAAGCTTTTTCTAGCAGATAAACTCAAAGGTTGGCTGATGACCATAATCGTGGGAGGCGGTTTGCTCGCTCTGGTCATTTGGTTTTACCAAATAAGCGGAAGTCTATTTTGGGTGTATGCCTGGATTGTTTTTGCGGTTTTTGCGTTAGTGATGAATATGTTTTACGCCAAGTTGATCGTTCCTCTTTTTAATAAGCAAACTCCGCTTGAAGAGGGTTCGCTTCGGAATAAAATTGAGCAGTATGCAGCCACAGTTGGTTTTAAACTGAATAATATTTTTGTGATCGACGGCTCTAAACGCAGCACTAAAGCCAATGCCTACTTTTCAGGATTTGGTTCTGAAAAACGCATTACGCTATACGACACTTTGATCAATGATCTGGAGGAAGATGAGATCGTTGCTGTTTTGGCGCACGAGGTGGGACACTACAAGAAAAACCATATTATTGTAAACTTATTTGCTTCGGTAATTCTAACAGGATTTACCTTGTGGCTTTTAGGAATTTTCATCAGCAATAGCATTTTTTCTGAAGCTTTAGGTGTTGCTGAACCCAGTTTTCACATCGGTCTTATTGCATTTGGTATTCTTTACAGCCCAATAAGCGGAATCACCGATTTTTTAATGAGTATTCTCTCGCGCAAATTTGAATATCAAGCAGATAATTTTGCAAAAAATACATACGCCGGCGATCCATTGATCAGTTCGCTAAAAAAATTATCCCGCAACAGTTTGAGCAATTTAACGCCGCATCCGCTCTACGTAAAGCTACATTACTCGCACCCTACGCTCTTGCAGCGCTACCGTAACTTAAAAGGGTAAAATACACGCTTTTTATTTATTCAGATTAACCTGAATCACTGCCAAAATCCATTTGCTTTTTTAGGATATAATTGTACTTTTAAATTATGACTCCGGTTGATATAGAAAAAGAAAATAAAGAGCTCGCCAGACAATACAAAGAGTTGCTGCGCATAAGCTACCGTACGCTTTCTGACGATGATAAAAAATTGATCAGACAAGCGTTTGACGTGGCTGTTGATGCGCATAAAGATCAGCGTCGTAAATCTGGTGAAGCTTATATTTTTCACCCGCTTGCTGTTGCCCGCATAGTCGCCAGCGAGATCGGGATGGACGCGACATCTATTGCTGCAGCCTTATTGCACGATGTCGTAGAAGACACCATTTATACGCTTGAAGATCTCGAAGAACGCTTTGGCCCTACTGTCGCTAGAATTGTAGACGGACTCACTAAGATATCGAATCTCAAAAAGCACAGAGATGTCTCGCTTCAAGCAGAGAATTTCAGAAAGATGCTGCTTACCATAAACGATGACGTTAGGGTTATTATCATCAAGATCGCAGATCGTTTGCACAATATGCAGACAATGGATTCTATGCGGCCTGATAAGCAAATTAAAATTGCCAGTGAAACCCTTTACATCTATGCTCCGCTTGCGCATAGAATTGGGCTTTACAACATCAAAACAGAACTTGAAGATCTTGGTTTAAAATACACAGAGCCAGAAGTATTTAAAGATATTTCTCGCAAAATGAAAGAGACCAAAGAGCAACAAGATCAATATATTGAAGAGTTTACGCAGGCGGTTCAAAATTCTTTGGATAAAGAAATTTTGGACTATGAGATAAAAGGTCGGCCAAAATCTATTTACAGTATTCGTCGCAAAATGCTCAAACAGAACATTCCTTTTGACGAAGTCTATGACAAATTTGCGATACGTATCATTTACAAAGCAACACCAGAAAGCGAGAAGTTCTTAGCCTGGAAGATTTATTCCATAGTTACAGACCACTTTAGACCTAACCCTACGCGACTCAGAGATTGGATTTCATCTCCAAAATCTACCGGTTACGAAGCGCTTCACATCACCGTAATGGGTTTAAAAGGGCGCTGGGTTGAAGTGCAAATTCGTTCTGAACGTATGAACGAAATCGCCGAAAAAGGTTACGCTGCACATTATAAATACAAGCAAGGCTCTTCAAATGAAAATGAAGAAGATAAAACGCTTGATGAATGGCTAAATCGTCTGCAAGACGCACTCGAGAACAACGAGACGAATGCTGTTGAATTTGTTGAGCAGTTTAAACTGAATCTTTACAACAAGGAGATTTTTGTTTTTACGCCGCAAGGAGATCTAAAATCACTACCCAAAGCTGCCACGCCACTCGATTTTGCTTTCAGTATTCACACCGAAATAGGAATGCATACTCGCGGAGCTCGGGTGAATGGTAAATTGGTTCCTTTGAGTCACGAACTTAAAAGCGGGGATCAGGTAGAGATCATTACTTCAGAGCACGCAAAGCCTAACAATAACTGGTTAGACTACGCTACCACAGCGCGCGCGCGGTCTAAAATTAAATCTTCGCTTAAAGACGAAAAGAAAACCATTGCCGAAGACGGTAAAGTTATTCTTACCAGAAAACTGCGTTCGCAAAAGATCACGCTTGATGAGAATATCATCAACGAGATGGTTATTTACTTTAAGCTCAAAACCAGCCTAGACTTATTTTACCGTGTAGGTATTGGAACCATTGATAATAAAATGATCAAGGAGTACGCGGCTTCCAGAAGCAGCGCTATTGTAAGCTTCTTTAAAAATAAAATTAGGAAAGCTCCGGTTGCAGAGCACGTTGATAAAGATGAGATAACTGATAAATACGATTTATTGGTTTTTGGGAGAGACGAGCAAAAGTTAGACTATACGCTTGCAGCTTGTTGTAACCCGATTCCCGGGGATAAGGTATTTGGTTTTACCACCGTTTCTGACGGAATTAAAGTACATAAGCAAAACTGCCCTAATTCTATTTCCTTACAAAGTAATTATGCGTATCGCATCATTCCGGCGAAATGGATAGATTCATCAGCTCAAGAATTTAGAGCAGATCTAGAATTAACCGGTATAGATACGCTAGGACTTGTTAATCATGTGACGCGCGAAATTTCAGAACATATGCACGTAAATATGCGCGGACTGAATTTTACCACCAATGACGGCGTTTTTAAAGGGAACATAACCGTGATCGTTCAAAACAAAAAGCATTTACACAGACTTATCGAAAACTTGAAAAAAATAAACGGTATCGACAAAGTCATACGCTTGTAAATGCGTAACTTTGCAAATATTATTATGATACCAAAAGCTACAATAAATAAAGATCAGGAAGTCGTTAAAAACGTCTTCACAAAGTTTCTAGAAGATAACGGTCACCGTAAAACTCCAGAGCGCTACGCAATTCTACAGGAGATTTACAACTACAATGATCACTTTGATATTGAGACCCTCTACATCAGCATGAAGAATAAAAAATATCGTGTGAGTAGAGCAACCCTTTACAATACAATAGAGCTTTTGCTGGCTTGTGGTCTGGTACGTAAACATCAATTTGGTCAAAATCAATCGCAATACGAGAAATCGTATTTTGACAAACAACACGATCACGTGATCCTTACCGATACCGGCGAAGTGATTGAATTTTGTGACCCGCGTATTGAGTCTATTAAAAAGACTATTGAAGAGGTTTTTGATATAAAAATCAACAAGCACTCCCTTTATTTTTACGGTAACCGCAAGCAGGATAATTCAACCGAAAATACAACCGAAGACAACAACTCATAAATGGCAGTAGATTTACTTCTTGGTCTCCAATGGGGAGACGAAGGTAAGGGCAAAATCGTAGATGTTCTTACAAAGGATTATGATATTATAGCCCGTTTTCAAGGCGGACCAAACGCTGGACATACGCTAGAATTTGATGGAATTAAGCACGTTTTGCACACGATTCCTTCAGGAATTTTTCACGAAAATGCAATCAATCTTGTAGGTAACGGAGTCGTAATCGATCCTGTTATTTTTAAGAAGGAATTAGACAACTTAGCGCAATTCAATATAAACATTAAGGAGAAACTTCTTATTTCCCGTAAAGCGCATCTGATTTTACCTACGCATCGCCTTCTTGATGCTGCTTCTGAAGCTTCAAAAGGAAAAGCGAAAATAGGTTCTACCCTTAAAGGAATAGGACCAACGTATATGGATAAAACCGGTCGTAACGGAATCCGTGTAGGAGATCTTGAACTTGCAGACTGGAAAGAGCGTTATGCTGCCTTAAGAGACAAGCATATAGATATGATTGACTTCTATGATGCAAAGATCGAATATGATCTTGAGGAACTAGAAGCAGAATTCTTTAAGGCTGTTGAAGTTTTAAAAGAGCTCACCTTTATTGATTCTGAAGAATATCTATATCAAGCGCAACAAGCTGGAAAATCTATTTTAGCTGAAGGTGCGCAAGGATCTCTATTAGATATTGATTTTGGCACATATCCTTTTGTGACCTCTTCAAACACGACAGCTGCCGGCGCCTGCACAGGTCTGGGAGTAGCACCTAATCAAATTGGGGACGTATTTGGAATTTTTAAAGCTTACACTACTCGAGTAGGTTCTGGCCCCTTCCCTACCGAACTTTTTGACGAAGTTGGTGAGACTATGGGACGCGTAGGTAACGAGTTTGGAGCTACCACAGGTAGACCTCGCCGTTGCGGATGGTTAGATCTTGTAGCCCTTAAATATGCGGTGCGCGTTAATGGCGTTACTCAATTGATGATGATGAAAGGTGATGTTTTAAGTGGTTTTGACACGCTTAAAATTTGTACACAATACAAATACAAAGGTGAGGTTATTGATCACCTACCCTATAACATCGAACCGGAAAATGTAGAGCCTGTTTACTCAGAAATGAAGGGCTGGGAAGAAGATCTTACCAAAATGAAAGGTGATGAGCAGCTTCCTAAAGAGCTTAACGCCTACATTGAGTTCTTAGAAAAAGAATTGAATGTGCCTATCAAAATCGTTTCTGTAGGACCAGACAGAACCCAAACGATTCACCGATAGTCACAAGATTATAGAATTGATAAAAATCCGAAGCGAAAACTTCGGATTTTTTTATGCTTTCTTTTTAATAGTATTATGAAAAGCTAAACGCGGTAACACTTACATTTACAGTAAACTAACAACCAACTTTCCATGAAATTATTTCAATGCAGTAACTGTAAAAATCCGGTGTATTTTGAAAATACAACCTGCGAAAAATGCGGTAACAACCTAGGTTACCTTAATGCGCTTGAAGAAATAGTCTCTTTTCCGGCTGATCAAAAAACGGTCATAGCACCTACCAAAGAAAAAACAGCACTTACCTATTGCGCTAACCATCAATACAACGCCTGCAACTGGTTAGTAGCTACCGAAAATTCAACGCCGTTTTGTGAAGCTTGCAGTACTAACCGCACCATACCTGATTTGAGCATTCCTGAAAATAAACTAGATTGGCAAAAAATTGAAACGGCAAAGCATCGCCTTTTTTATGCGCTTCATAAGCTAAAACTTCCCACTAAATTCATTATTAATAAGCAACCGCTGAATCTTACATTTGACTTTTTGGCTCCAGACCCCAGCGATCCTTCCGCGATAAAAACAGGACACGCTAATGGTTTGATTACCCTCAATATTCAAGAAGCAAATGCTGCACACAGAGAATATATTAAAGAACAACTTTCAGAACGCTATCGCACGCTTTTAGGTCATTTTAGACACGAAGTCGGTCATTTTTACTGGGAAGTTTTAATACAGCCTAAAGCTAAAAATCTAGAAGAATTTAGAGCTCTTTTTGGTGATGATACACAAGATTACGGTCAAGCTTTAGAAGCTCATTATAAAAATGGCGCTCCCGAAAATTGGCGCGAGAGTTACATCAGTAGTTATGCAACGATGCACGCTTGGGAAGATTGGGCAGAAACTTGGGCGCACTACCTGCATCTGATGGATATGCTTGAAACCTCGTATAGTTTTGGCTTGAGTTTAGATCCTGAAATCTCTAAAGTGCGTAATCTTGAGGTAGCCTGTGATTTTGACCCTTATGAGGAAAAAGATTTTCAGAAAATCATTAAACACTACTTACCACTCACCTACGCCTTAAACTCTCTTAACCGCAGTATGGGGCATCAGGATGCATATCCTTTTGTGCTTTCTCCACCGGTTATTGAGAAATTGACGTTTATACATAAAGTGGTAAGGTTGTAAAGTTATTTGAACATTGATGATTATTTTTAGAGCACCAATTGTGTCCTATGTTTGAAGTTGAACTTACCGCACGCTTAAAAAATTATACCGATACTCGAGCTCAGATTTTAGCCTTACCCATTGATTCACATTATAAACTGGATTACGATGATCGTTATTATGACATCGATGACACTCTAACGCAAGGCGATCAAGAGTTTCGTTTACGTACAAAGACCAATCGAGATTCTGGTGAGGCTAAACATTACCTCACGTTTAAAGACAAGGCTTTTGAACAGGTGACGCGCTCTAAACCGGAATATGAAACTTTGGTTTCAGACCATTATAACACAGAGCAAATCCTTTTTAAGTTAGGCTACCAGAAAAGCGCACATTACACCAAACACTGCGAGATTTTTAATCTGAAATATCATAACGCTTCCATCGAGATTGCTTTAGTTCAGTTTGATAAATTAGCAGACACATTTATCGAAATTGAAACCAACACCCTTGATAAAGCGGAGACTGATGCTCTTTTTGAAAAACTTTACAAGCTTCTGGAAGAGATAGGACTTTCTAAAGATCAACTTACTAAAGAGTTTTATATAGATATGATCAAAGCAGCCCAATCTGAGTAGTTTCCCTTGCTTTGAGTCCTTTAGATTTTTGATTTAAACAAATACTTAAAGCGGGTGTTTTTCCGTTATATTTGCATCAAAATTTGCTATGCCCAATTTTTTTAGAAAAAGCGCCCTTTTGCTTCTCGTTCTTTTTTCGATCAGTCTGTCTGCTCAAGAGAAAAAGGAATTAGACATCACTTCAGATATCTCACAAATTGACGAAGTCAAGTATCCCGGAGCCTTGGTAATGTATAAAAATACCAAGCAGGTCTACATCCAGCACGAAGGAATCGAGATGTGGTGTGATCTGGCCTTCCATTACAAAGATGAAAATTTTGTGAGAGCCATTGGTAACGTGCGTATGAAACAAGGCGATACCATAAGTATGCGTAGCAATTATGCTGAGTATAATGGTGACACGCAATTTGCTTGGGCTTCCGGAGGCGTGAATCTCAGAACTCCGACTGCAACCTTAGATACTGACACGCTATACTTCAACCGAATTAAACAACAAGCGTATTACAGAACTGGCGGTACGCTGCGCGATACAGCTAGCGTTATCGAAAGTAAAATAGGTCGGTACTTTTTAGATCAAGATAAATACTCTTTTATTCAAAATGTGGTTGTTACCAATCCTGAATATGTGATCAATAGCGACCAACTCGACTTTTATTCAGAAACCGGAGCTGCATACTTATACGGCCCGTCGACCATTACAAGCGAGACCAGCACTGTGTATTGCGAGCGTGGCTACTATGACACGCGCAATGACAACGGCTATTTTGTAAAGAACTCTCGTATTGATTATGACAATCGTACAGTATATGGCGACAGTTTGTATTTTGACCGTCCTACGAGTTTTGCTTCGGCGACCAACAATATTCGCGTAATTGACACGGCAAATAACAGCGTGATCAAAGGGCATTATGCCGAAGTGTTTAAAGAAAAAGATTCGGTATTTATTACCAAAAGAGCGGTCGCTATAACCGTGCAAGATCAAGATTCTATTTATGTGCACGGTGATCGACTTGTAGTTACCGGAATTCCTGAAAAACGCATCGTACGCGGTTACTACAACGTGCGTCTTTTTAAAAGTGATATGAGTGGTAAATGCGACTCCATTCACATTAACCAAGCTAACGGACTTACCCAAATGATTGGAAAACCGGTTTTATGGAGCGGTCTGAGCCAAATGACCGGTGATTCTATTCACTTAAAAAGTAACACAAAAACAGAGCAGCTAGATTCGCTTCACGTTTTTGAAAATGCATTTCTGGTTCAACAAGATACCATTCCGCTATTTGACCAAGAGAAAAGTGGTTTTAATCAGGTTAAAGGTGATGTGCTCTACGGAACTTTTCAGGACAATGCTCTACATCAAATAGACATCATAAAAAATGCCGAAAGCATCAATTATATGCGAGCAGATGATGGTGCTTTACAGGGAATTGACAAAAGTAAATCGGCTTCTATTACTGCTATTTTAGAGGATAATGCTTTGGTAGAAATTACCAAATTCAAACAGGTAGATGGCGAGGTGTATCCGCTTTCAAAATTCCCTAAAGAGTCTCGAGAATTTGAAGGGTTGAACTGGCGTGGTGAAGAACGATTGCTCACAAAAGAAGATATTTTTAAAGGAGAAGCTCCGTTTAAACTTACGAAGATCGAAGGAATTCCGCTGCCGGAAATTGATGAAGACTTCTTTGATAATACGATCCCTGAAGAAGAGCTCGATATCCCCGAAGCTTCTAAACTCAACCCATCTGATCTAAAGAATCGAGAGGAAGATGCTCCGGCGATTGGGGTGCCAATCAATGAAAAAGCCACCATCAAAAAAGATTCGTTAGCTCCCAAACCTTCAAAGCCGACAAGCAAACAACCGCTTAAACAATTACCTACTTTAAAAGTTCAAGATTCCACAGATAATGAAAGCTGATTTCTTTAAATATCAAGCGCAAACGAGTCCGCATCCTCTAGCGATGGAAGTCTCGCACGCAAAAGGCAGCTTTATTTATGACACCACAGGCAAAGCCTATTTAGACTTTGTAGCAGGCGTTTCTGCAGCGAGTATTGGGCATTGTCATCCGGCGGTAGTTAAGGCGATTCAAGAGCAAAGTGAGAAGTATTTACACGTGATGGTGTACGGGGAATATGCGCAAGATCCTGCTGTCGAATTAACGCGCTTAATTGCTGCAAATTTGCCAGATCCGTTAGAACAAACCTATTTGGTAAACAGCGGTACAGAAGCTATTGATGGTGCAATGAAACTCGCTCGTCGCGTCACAGGTCGAAGTAAAATAATTTCGGCAAATCAAGCCTACCACGGCAATACTTTTGGGGCATTGAGTTTAATGAATTACGAAGAACGCGTAGCCCCTTTTAGACCGCTGGTTGGCGCTATCTCACACATCAACTTCAACAACTTTGGAGATTTAGAACAGATTACCAATGAAGTCGCCGGAGTCGTTTTAGAGACCATACAAGGCGGTGCGGGATTTATTCAACCGGAACACGGCTGGCTAGCTGCAGTAAAAAAACGCTGTGAGGAAGTTGGAGCACTTTTAATCCTAGATGAAATTCAGCCAGGTTTTGGACGTACTGGAACATTTTTTGGTTTTGAAAATTATCACGTAGTTCCTGATGTGGTGGTGATGGGTAAAGGTATGGGCGGCGGAATGCCTATAGGCGCTTTTACTGCTTCAACGGCGCATATGCGTTTGCTTTCTGACAATCCTAAAATGGGACACATAACCACTTTTGGAGGTCATCCTGTCATTGCGGCAGCAGCTTTGGCTACCGCAAAAACTATTTTAGATGGAGAGCTCATTCAGCAAACTTTAGAAAAAGAAATGCTTTTTAGACGCCTACTGAAACACGATCTGATCACCGAAGTACGCGGTAAAGGCCTTATGCTGGCAGCTATTACACCTTCCCCAGAAATTACAACCGAAGCCATTTTGATGGCGCAAGATGAAGGTCTTATTTTATTTTGGCTATTGTTTGAGACTAAAGCCATTCGCATCACTCCGCCCCTGACGATCTCTGAAGATGAGATTATTAAAGGCTGTGAGATCCTGCTTAAGGTTTTAGATAAAATTGCGACTAAATTGTCATTATCAACTGTTTAGGCGTAATTGTTGATTACTTTGTTAACAACAATATGTAGCCTACAGTCTTCTGCCTGTTATCCTTTATAAATTTATATAGGCAGAAATTTTAAAAGCAACGTGTATGAAGTTTAATCAAGAACACGAAGAGAATAATTTCCCGCTCACCCGTTTTGAATCTATGTTAAAGACAAATGATGTCCTTTTCTTCGATTCGGATGAATTTGAGAATATTGTCAACCATTATTTAGAAAATGGCAAAATTGCGCTCGCAAAGAAAGCTGTTAAACTTGGTCTTGACCAGCACCCTTCCTCCTCAAACCTCAAACTTTTTAAAATCGAAATTTTAATCTTTGAGAATAAACTTGATGAAGCAGATCGTTTGCTGGCAGAACTTTATGAATTAGAACCTCAAAACGAGGAAGTCTATATTCAGAAGGCTAATATTTTCTCAAAAAGAGACGATCACAAAAAAGCCATTGAGCTACTAGAAACTGCACTAGAATTTACAGATGCTGATGCTGATATCTATTCTTTAATAGGAATGGAATATTTGTTTATGGACGATTTTCAGAATGCTAAGTATAGTTTTATGAAATGTCTTGAAGTAGATGAAGACGATTACTCTGCACTGTATAATGTGATCTATTGCTTTGACTTCTTAGAACAACACGAGGAGGCGATAGATTATCTCAATATGTTTCTTGATAAAAATCCGTATTGTGAGGTAGCCTGGCATCAGGTGGGTAAGCAGTATTTTGATCTAAAAAATTATAACAAAGCGCTGGCCGCTTATGACTTTGCGATCATTAGTGACGATACTTTTATCGGTGCCTATTTTGAAAAAGGAAAAGTGCTTGAAAAATTAGGTCGCTACAATGAAGCGATTGAAAATTATCAAATCACTCTTGGGCTGGATGATCCTACATCATTTGCTTATTTAAGAATGGGTAAATGCTACCAAAAGTTGCATTGCGACGATCTTGCCATCGAATTCTTTTTAAAGACCGTTAAGGAAGATCCGCTTTTAGATAAAGGCTGGATCGCGATAACTGATTTCTACACCAAGAAGATGGATTATCAAAATGCGCTTTATTACATCAACAAAGCCATTAATATTGATGGTGAAAATGTGTTATATTGGAAGCGCTATGCTAAAATCAACAACCGCTTAAAGTTTTATGAAGAAGCAGAACGCGGCTATCGCAAAACTTTAGAATTAGGGAATTATGAGCTAGACACTTGGTTAACGCGCTGTGATATTCTTATTTACTTAGGTGAATATGAAGCTGCCGTAACCAACTTGTTTGAAGCCATCGAGTTTTATCCTGAATCTCCGCAAATTGAATTCAGACTTGCAGGACTATATTTCAGTCTCAATCAAGAGGAAAAAGGACATTTTCATCTAGAAAATGCATTGCGCTTAGAACCTGATTACGATATCATTCTTGAGGAACTTTTCCCTTTTGTTTATGCCAAACGCAGCGTACTCAAAAAAATAAAAAAGGCTAAGAAATCTTAATTCTGCAAGAAAGGCCTATTTTAAAAATGTTCATATCATAAATGATCTCAAGGGACTATTTTCATTGAGACACCACTAAAAACCACAGGTCATACCACTTGTGGTTTTTTTATTTTTCTTGCCGGCACTTGCGGCTTTGAATTTATATTTCTTTCTTACTTTTGAGGCCAAACAACAACCTGCCTATGTCTCAAAACAGATCATTACTTAACTATGCGGTAATTATATTAAAAGGTCTTGCGATGGGCGCTGCTGATGTAGTTCCTGGAGTTTCTGGTGGTACTATCGCATTTATTGCAGGTATTTATGAAGAATTAATTGCGACTATTGATAAGCTTGATACATCTTTCTTTAAAGTCTGGAAAAATGATGGAATTAAAGCGGCTATAAACGCATACAATTTAAAGTTTCTTGGAGCGCTGTTCCTCGGTGTTATTCTTAGTATTCTCTCTTTAGCTAAGCTTATTACGTATTTGCTTGAAGAACATCCGTTGCTGTTATGGGGATTCTTTTTTGGTCTGATCGTAGCAAGTATCGTTTATATCGGAGCTCAAATCAAAAAATGGAATTTTGGTGTCATCCTTTCTGGGGTGATTGGCATTGTGATCTCATATTATATTACCATCGCCGAACCTTTAAGCACAGGTGCAAGTTATTGGTTTATCTTTCTTTCAGGCTTTGTAGCCATCATTGCGATGATTCTTCCGGGAATATCAGGTTCGTTTATCTTGTTACTTTTAGGCTCTTACAGCATTGTTTTAGGTACTGTGCGTAACTTTGTTGATGCGCTTCTTGCCTTTGATTTTTCGGCCTTAAAAGATGCAGCTTTAAAGCTTGTACTCTTTATGTTAGGTTGCGTAGTGGGCTTAAAGACATTTTCAAAAGTTCTCTCCTATCTCTTTAAAAATTATCAAAATTTGACGCTCGCTTTACTTACAGGTTTTATGGTTGGCGCGCTCAATAAAGTTTGGCCCTGGAAAGAAGTGCTTTCGTACCGCACCAATTCTGAAGGGCATCAAGTACCCTTAATTGAAAAAAGCATTTTGCCTCAGTATTTTGACGGCGATCCTAAAGTACTCTTGGTTTGCATCTTGGCGCTTATAGGCTTTTTGACTATTTTTCTGCTTGAACGCTTTGCCAATTCTAAACAAGAAAATGGAATCTAAACATCGCTCCTTTCCTGATAAGGTTTGGCTGGTACTTAAAGGGCTTGCAATGGGCGCAGCCAATAAAGTGCCGGGCGTTTCTGGTGGTGTGGTCGCTTACGTTGCGGGCTTCTATGAAGAGTTTATTTATTCGCTTCAAAAAGTCAATAAAAATGCGTTTAAACTATTGCTTAATGGAAGATTTAGAAGCTTTGCGCGCTATGTAAATGGCAGATTTCTTTTTCTGCTAATTCTAGGAATGATCATTAGTTATTTTAGTGTGTCAAAACTGTTAGACATCGCTATTGACCACTACCCCTTGTACGTTTGGAGTGCTTTTTTTGGAATGATCATAGGTAGTATTTATTACATCGCTAAAGATTTTAATGACTGGTCCCAGCGCAATATCATTATCCTAGCCCTCGGAATTATCACAGGGATTCTTATCAGTTTACTTGAGCCGGCTACACAAAACGACAATCTGATCTTTGTATTTTTCTGTGGAATCATTGGCGTTTCAGGAATGACATTGCCGGGATTATCGGGTTCTTTCATTTTGATCCTATTGGGTAACTACGTGTTGCTGTTAGTGGATTCGGTTAATGCGCTTTACGATACGCTGTCTGACCTCATTCAAGCTGATTTTTCATTTATTAACGATCCGCACCGTTTGCGCTTACTTCAAGTGATGGCGGTATTCACTTTAGGATCTGTAACCGGTCTTGTGACCTTATCTAACTTTTTAGGTTATTTGCTGAAGCATTATAAACATGCAACCAATGCAGCCATAATAGGTTTTATTGCTGGCTCTTTAGGGGTTGTTTGGCCTTGGAAAAATCCTGTTTTTGAGCGCAATGCACTCGGTGAAATCAATTATGATCGTGTAGGTGATCCTATTTTAACGAATTATGACCGATATTGGCCAGAAAGTTTTTCCGCAGAAAACATAATTGCAACGATATTCATACTTTTAGGAATCTTTAGTGTGGTAGCATTGGGTAAATACGGGGAAAAGACCCGTGTACAGTCTTAAGAAATACTCCATTTTTACAAGCACTAAAACCAACTAAATCATATAACCCCAACCAATTATGATTAAATTAGGCCTTATAGGTAAGAATATTGACTATTCATTTTCAAGAAAATATTTTACCGAAAAGTTTGAAAGAGAAGCTATTGATGGATCTTACGTTAACTTTGATTGCCAAAGCCCTGACGAAGTAAAACAGCTATTGGAGCGTACAGATTGCTCGGGATTTAATGTTACGATCCCTTACAAGGAAACGGTAATGCCCTATCTTGACGAACTCAATAAACACGCGAGTTCTATTGGCGCGATCAACACTATAAAACGGTTGAGCACGGGTAAGTTGAAAGGTTTCAATACAGATTATCTAGGGTTTAGAAGATCTCTAAAGCCTTTTTTAGAGGAGCAAAATCACACGCACGCGCTTATTTTAGGAACCGGCGGCGCTTCAAAAGCCATCGCTTACGCCTTAGAATTAGAAGATATTTCATTTAAATTCGTTTCTCGAAACCCTGAGAAAGATCAGCTTGCGTATGACGCTTTAAACGGTGCGATTCTTTCAAAACATACGCTTATCATTAACACCACTCCGCTAGGCACGTATCCTAATATAACAGACTGTCCTAAAATTCCTTATCGCTTGCTGGGTAAATATCATTTGCTTTATGACTTGGTTTACAATCCGGTAGAAACGCAATTTTTAAAAAACGGAAAAGCCCAAGGCGCCCGCATTTCAAACGGTTATGAGATGCTTAAACTACAAGCCGAAGCAGCCTGGCAAATCTGGAATTGATCTATCCTTCTCGCATTGTGTTCTTGTTAATTGCTTTCTTAGTAGTATCTTTAAATACTAATAAAGCACCTTAACATTGAAACAAATGTCAGAAGAAAAAAAAGCATCAGACAAAGACGAGAAGATTGATAACGATAAAACACAGACTTCTAGTCAGATAGAATCTCAACAACCATCGGATAACTCAGAAACGCCTGAAAATCCTTCAGAACAACAGGATGAAGCACTTGTCACTGAATCTATAGACGTTATACAAAGCGCCAAGAATGAGGAACATGATGACGAAGAATTTGTTGCTGAAGAATCAGACGAAGATGAGGAGACTGATCCTAATGATCTGGATGCAGCTTTAAATGAAGATAGTGAGGACGAAAGCACTTCTGAACGTCATAATATTCCTAAAAAAGAATACGATAGCCTTAGTAAAGAAGAACTCATAAAAGAGTTTAAATACCTGCTTAATAACCATAAAATTCAAGCCATTAAAGAGCACGTGACCGAATTGCGTGCAGCATTTATATCTCAGTTTGAAGAAGAGCAGGAAGAGGCTAAAGAGAAGTTTTTAGAAGAAGGCGGAAACATCATTGACTTCAGATATTACAGTCCGTTAAAGAAGGAATTCAACACCCTTTATTTTGAGTATCGTGAAAAGCGCAATAACTACTACAAAAATCTCAAAAAGGATCTTAATGCCAATCTAGAAACGCGCAATGCATTGATAGAAGAGCTTAAAGAACTTAAAAATGAGGTGGGTGGTGAAGATAGCATCAATACTACATTTGAGAAGTTTAAAGATATTCAGGAACGCTGGCGCAATGCAGGGAATATTCCGCGAGATCGTTATAATCTGGTATGGAATAACTACCACCATCATATCGAAAATTTTTATGATTTTCTGCATCTCAACAGAGAGTTTAGAGACAAAGATTTTAAAGAGAATCTTGACAAAAAACTGAAACTTATTGAGCAGGCCGAAGAACTTGCTAAAGAACCGGATGTAAATAGAGCATTTAAAGAATTACAAATGCTGCATAAAATCTGGAAAGAAGAAGTAGGACCGGTTTCTAAAGAATACCGTGAGGAAATCTGGGAAAAATTTAGTGCGGCTACGCGTAAAATTCACGATGCACGTCAAGAATATTTTAAGAATATAGATAAGATCTACGAAGAAAATCTTGAGAAAAAACAAGAGGTTATTGCTAAGATCGAAGATATAGCGGCTAACCCGGCGACTGCACACAGCGGCTGGCAGAAACAAATGAAAGAAGTAAATACGCTACGTGAAGAGTTTTTCAAAATAGGTAAAGTTCCTAAAAGAGATAACGAACCTACGTGGAAGGCGTTCAAAAAAGCGACGCGTGAATTCAATCATAATAAAAACGGATTCTATAAAAATCAGAAGAAGCAGCAGTATGAAAACCTGCAGAAAAAGCTAGAACTGGTTCAGATCGCTGAAGACAACAAGGACAATGAAGACATTAAAGTCACAATTGATCTTATGAAACGCATTCAAGCCGATTGGAAAAAAATTGGCCACGTTCCTCGTAAAGACAGCGATAAAGTCTGGAAACGCTTTAAAAAAGCTTGTAATCATTTCTTTGACCGCTTACACGCAGAGAAAAAAGAAATCCTTGAAGAAGAGAAAGGAAATCTTGAAGAGAAAAATGCATTACTCGATAAGGTTCAAGCAATTGAACTCAGTGGTAGTCACGAAGATGATCTAAAAACCATTAAAAGTATCATTAAAGAATGGAAAGATACCGGTCGTGTACCTCATTCTAAAAAGAGTATTGAGCAAGACTTTAATAAAGTACTCGACGGTTTATTTAAAAAATTAGATCTAGGTAAAAAAGAATCTGAACTTATTAAATATGAAAATCGGGTTGCGGCTATAGCCGATGAGGATAGTAATCAAGCGCTTAATAAAGAGCATTATTTCATCACTAAAAAAATAGATGAAATCAAAGCCGAAATCAATCAGCTTGAAAATAACTTAGGATTTTTTCAGCACGTTGCAGATGATAATCCATTGGTACGCGATGTTCATAAAAACATAGCTGATCACAAGAAAAACCTAGAAATATGGAAAGCTAAACTGGCTAAACTTAAGTCTTTATACTAGTTATTGGATTTAGAAGTTTTAAAGCTTTCATTTCAAAAAATTTCTTATTATCATAAAAAAAAGCACAGCCTTTACAGCTGTGCTTTTGATTTTTAAAAGGTTTCAGTTCTTTAGTCTTTATAAAGATATAAAGAAGATACACCTGATAGTGCCGTTGCAGAATTAGGAGCAACATTACCTCCTGCTGATGAAGAAACATTTCCGTAAGTAAGTATTTGTCCGCCTCCGTTTGCTAATTCAGCTACATAAACCGCATCGGTTTCTGCATCATAAACCACATTTACTGGATTCCCCATAAGTGTAGCATCACCTTCATATCTAACCTGATCAGTAATGGCTAGCGTTCCGCCGTTATCAACAGCATCAAATTTAGAATCAAAATTAGTGATCACGTGAAATGCACCATCTACAGCAAAGTCTCCTCCTGAAGCTGCTGCAATATCAGTCATAATCATAGTTCCACCATCATAATCAAGTCCGTGTGTACGCACAATACCTTCAACTGTAATGCGCTTAGAAGCTGCAACAGTCGCATCTGTTGTGTTAGTAGATGCAAAGTTCGTAAATACCGCAAGATCACTACTGCTATCTACCACAGCATAAAGATCGTTACCAACAAACTCAATACCCCAAACTGCAAAATCAACAGTAACTGTATTTCTTAAAGTAAAAGAATCTCCATCTTTTTCAAAAACGAAAAATCTTCCGTTAGCATTGGCATTATCAGAAACAACATAGATATTTCCATTAACGGCTAAATCTCTAGGGCTTTGTAAAACGGTAGGTCCCATAATATCTACATCAAGACTAATAGTAGCCTCAATAATATCACTTACACTCAAATAAGATTGAAGCGATGTTTGTGTCGCGCCACGTGCTGCAATAGTAAAACTATCATCATCCGGACTGTAATAAATTCCTTCTGCATCTGCTGAAGCGGTTCCGTAAGTAGTAATTTCTCCTCTAAGAAGGTCGTATTTAGTTACGCTGCCATCTGTATGACTCGTTGCATATAAGTCTGCTGTTCCATTAATTTCGTTACCTGCATCATCCGTGTCATCATCACAAGAAGTTAAAGCTAATAATCCGATAGCTCCAACATAAATAAATTTAGAAATGTTCATAAATTGAATTTTAGTTAAAATTGTTTTGTTCCTCCTAAGAAACGCAAAACAGCTTGTTCTAGTTCTTAAAGATTTATCAACGCTATTAACAAAAAATCATATTCAATTAATAATCAAAACTTTACGACTTACTATCTATGAAGAATTAACGAAGGTTTAGCAGGGCTTTAGCACAAATTAAGAAGCCACACTTTTGCCAAAAATTGCCAAAAACTTTAAAATCGTCTTAATTAACTGCGCTCAGGAAACTTGCCTTCTACGTTTTTGAAGAATAATTGGAGTTGGCGCAAATCTCGCTCGCAATCTCCGGTAGGATAAAATGGTCGCCCGATGCGATGTTCCTTCTTACCAAAATCCATCGTAATAGGAAGAATAGGCACTTGAGCTTTTAAAGCGATATAGTAAAATCCCGTTTTCCAATGATCGACTTTCTTACGCGTACCTTCAGGCGAAAGAGCAAGTCTAAATGTATCGTGATCATCAAACATTCGAGCTATACGATCTACTTTATTTTCGCTTTTAAAGCGATCTAAAGGAATTCCGCCAACTTTTCTGAAGTACCAGCCAAAAGGCCACTTGAACAATTCTTTTTTACCTAAAAAATTAATTTGAACATTGATGACTCTTCTGAACAAAAGTCCCAAATAGAAGTCGTGCCAACTCGTGTGTGGAGCGGCAATGACAACCATTTTTTTAACCTCAGAGGGAAATGTTCCGTTGATTTTCCAACCTAAGGCCGTGTAGATAAAAAGTGCGAGTTTTCGCATTATGGTTGCTGCTTTTCTAGGATTGTGCGCGCTTCTTCTAAATCCTGAGGTGTATCAATACCAATAGCCGGTGAGTGTGACAACACCATTTTTATGCGTTTACCATATTCTAAATAACGTATAGCTTCAATTTTTTCTGAAGCTTCAAGCATACGCATCGGCAACTTTGCAAAGTCGAGCACAGCTTGCTTTCTAAAAGCATAAATACCTTTATGCTTAAAATACGTTACATCAACGTCCCTATCTCGACGAAAAGGTATTGCTGCACGCGAAAAATACAGTGCAAAATCAGCTTGATCAACAATCACTTTTACATTGTTAGGGTTTTCAATATCCTCAATTTTAGTAATTGGAGTCATCAAAGAAGCTAAGTCAATTTGCGCTGCATCTTCCTCATAAAACACTTGCAACACATTGCGCATATCTTCAACATTGGTAAATGGCTCGTCTCCTTGTACATTCACTACAATATCAATATCTAGATCAGCAACTGCCTCGGCAATACGATCGCTCCCGCAGCTGTGTTCTTTGACGCTCATAATTGCTTGCCCCCCGGCACTTACTATTGTATCGTAAATGACCGAGCTGTCAGTTACTACATAAACCGTATCAAAAAGCTTTGTGTTTACGGCCGCTTCATAGGTGCGCAGAATTACCGGTTTTCCGCCGAGATCCTTCATTAATTTCCCCGGAAATCTAGATGCTTCATAGCGCGCAGGGATCATCGCAATAGTCTTTAATCGTTGAGTCATTGTAGCGAATTCTTTTTTAGCTTTCGTTTGTGATACCATTTATAGATACGGTAACCTAACAGAAGTACCAAAACGCCTGCAAGAATAGGAATAAAAATGGCAACTATTGAAAATATCGTGGATACTATAGCCTCTAAGGTTGCAAAAACCGGATTAGCAATTCCTAGTGTAGTTGCACTTGAAGTCGCTCTAAGTGCTGCGGTTGACCCTGCTATAAGCCCGGCAGTTCCTCCACCCCCAATAATTGCCAGCGACCAGGAAACCCACGGACCGTAATCTCCTAAACTTACAAAAAACAAAATAGTGCCTGCAACCGCTGCAAGTGGAACAGCAATGGTATCAAGTACGTTATCAAACCACGGAATGTAATATGCTAGAATTTCAAAAACCGAAGCCACACCGAGCAGAACCAAAGTCTGCCAGTTGCCCAACCACTCCCAAGTACTCAACTGGATCACATCAAAATAAGCCGCCGTACTTAGCGCTAGCAGCGGTAAAAATATTCTAAAGCCCGAAGCAGCCGCCAAGCCAATTCCTAAACAAATACTTATAGCAAGTTCCACATCGCTTAATTTTCGATAAACATATCGTCTTTAAAACCTATAAGATACAGCTTTTTGCGCGCACGTGTAACGGCGGTATACAGCCAACGCAGATAATCTTTATCCATTCCGTTAGGAAGATATGGCTGTTCTACCATAATCGTTTCCCACTGACCACCCTGTGATTTATGACATGTAATCGCATAGGAGAATTTGACCTGAAGAGCGTTAAAAAACTTATTGTTCTTAACCTTCATAAACTTCTTGTACTTTGAAGTCTCATCGGCATAATCTTTCATCACTTCTTGATATAACGTATTGCCTTCTTCATAGGATAAAGAAGGTGTTTCTGAAGTTAGGGTGTCAAGTAGTAAAACAGTTTCAAAAGGAGCCAAGTTAGGATAATCTGTCATTTGAATTTTTACTTCCGCAAAGCGGAAACCGTACAACTCCTTTATACTGAAAATCTCAAGAATTTCTATGATATCTCCGTTGGCGATAAATCCGGCTTCACTTTTAGTATCTAACCAAAAATAATTATTCTTCACCACCATAAAATAATCTCCGGCACTCACTTCTTCTTCTTTAAAAAGTATGCGAGAGCGAATTTGCTGGTTATAAAGATTTGCGCGCTTGTTTGAGCGTACAATTATAGCCGTCCCCTCATTGCCGTATTCTCTGTAAGAATCGCCTAAGGCATCCATAATTTCGTGGCCATCTATAAGCCGTATCACATCATCTTGACCGCTTAGATCAAATTTAAAATCTTCGTAGAGTTCGTCATTTAAGAACTCTCTGATCCTAGTCGCATTTTTAAGAATTCCACTCGTTTCGGCTTGTCGCATAACTTCATCGAGTTCTATGCTTTTTACCGTTTTATCAAACTGCATTTGAAGATTGCGCGCATCAAGTGCCGGGCTTAAATCCATTTTCACCGGTGGAAGCTGTGCTTGATCTCCTATTAGAAGTAATTTGCATTTATGACCACTATATACATATGACATCAAATCGTCAAGCAGCGAGCCGTTTTCAAATAATTTAGATTCTGCTGCATTATCAGAGATCATTGAAGCTTCATCAACAATAAAAATTGTATTGCGATGCTTATTGCGTTGTAACGTAAAAGAGACTCCGCCTCCCCGCTCCTTTTTAGGATAATATATTTTTCTATGAATAGTATGCGCGGGTTTGTCACTGTAGTTAGAAATGACTTTCGCCGCCCTTCCTGTAGGTGCTAACTGCACCGATGACATTTTAATTTTCCACAAGTTTTTAACAATGGTACCAATCACGGTAGTTTTTCCGGTACCGGCAAAGCCTTTTAAAACATAAATAGAATTGTTTTTAGGCTCGAAAATAAAGTCGCTAAGTTGTTGTAATAGAATATCTTGTTTCTGGGTTGGCGTAAAAGGAAAATCTTTAAGTAAAAGCTTATAAAATGCGTGCTGATCCAGCTCCATAAATAATTATTGAAAGTGTAAAGATACTAATGAATTTAAGGGGATATTCTTTAACGATTAAAAAAAAATTGTAGATTTGCTTATAACCTTAATTAAAATCTAAAACCACACATCGAATGAAAATAGTAATTCAGTTAGTACTTTGGGTTGTTATCGGAGTATTAGGATATTTACTTTTTAACGCTGTTTACGGCGAAGTAAAATTTAATGACCTTAAAGTTGTACGTTATCAAAAAGCCGTTAACAAACTAAAGGAAATTCAAAAATCTCAAATGGCTTACAAACAGATAACCGGAAAGTTTGCAGAAGATTTTGATCAATTAATTGCATTTATTGATACAGCCGAATTTGTACTTACTGAACGCCGTGATACTTTAGTATTAGATGAAGAAGCGACACGTCGTTACCGAGTTGATACTAATAAGGAGATTACTATTATTGATACTTTAGGATTTCGTTCTGTTAAAGATTCTCTTTTTCAAGGGACTGATCGTTACAAAACTATGATGAATGTTCCTGCTCCAGTAGCTGATGCTAAATTTGAAATGGAAGCCGGGACTATTTTAAAGAGTGATGTGCCAATCCCGGTATTTGAAGCAAAAGTTTCTAAAGATATTTTGTTGGCTGATCAACCTAAAGATTATGTTGCTAAAGAAAAGCAAGTGGTTTCTGTTGAAGGAGTAAATGGAGCTTATCTTACTGTAGGTTCTATGACTGAAGTTAAAACAGCCGGTAACTGGCCTAAGAGTTACGGAGATGCAGAGGACTAAAAATCTGGAAAATCCAGAAAATCTTATAGTATCCATCCAGGTTAGCCTGGATGGATTTTCTTTTTATATCAAAAATCAAGAGCATCAATGTGTTGAAGCGAAAAGCATTGCATTTGCGCGATCACTTTCTCCTGAGAAAGCCTTAATTGAAATTAAAAAGATCATTGAGGCAACTCCTAACCTTCAACAGAATTTTGAAGAAGTAGTTGTGGTTTACGTCAACGAACTTTTTACAGTAGTTCCACAGGCGCTTTTTGACGAAAAACATCTCACCGATTATTTAAAATTCAATACTAAGATTTTAAAAACCGATTTTATCGTTTACGACGAGCTCGAAGCCTTAGAATTGGTAAACATCTACGTGCCTTACGCAAATATTAATAATTTCTTTTTTGATCATTTTGGAACGTTTACTTACTTCCACAGTCAGTCAATACTACTAAACAACACTCTAGCATTAGCATCAACACAAACTGCCGAAGTTTTTGTTCACGTTAGACCGAATACACTTTCGGTTATTGCCTATCAAGAGAAAAAATTATTATTGAGCAATCAGTTTAACTTTGATACACCTCAGGATTTTGTTTATTATATTTTGTTCTGTTACGAGCAACTTCAATTAAATCCTGAAATTCACCCATTGGTCTTAAGCGGAGCTATTACTAAAGAGGATGCCAACTATGAGTACATCTACCAATATGTGAGAGAAGTTCGTCTTGTTCCTCCTGAGACTACTACTCCCGAAGAACTTAAAAACACGATTCTAAATTACCCATTGAGCTTATGAGAATAATCAGCGGAAGTTATAAAGGCAGACGTATCCTTGCTCCAAAAAAATTACCAGTTAGGCCTACAACTGATATGGCCAAAGAATCGCTGTTTAATATTCTACGCAATAGATATACTTTTAGTACAGTTTCGGTACTTGATTTATTTTCCGGCACCGGAAATATAAGCTACGAATTTGCATCCAGAGGTAGTGAAAATATCACAGCAGTTGATGCCAACGCTTCTTGTGCACGGTTTATTCAGCAAACCTCAGACGACTTAGAGATGCAGATCAATATCATAAAATCTGATGTTTACAGCTATCTGGCAAGAGGTGCTGCAAACTATGATATCATATTTGCAGATCCACCTTATGACTTTGATACCTCTGAATTTTTAAAGATCGTTGACCTAGTTTTAGAAAACGAGCTACTTGCTGATGATGGCACCTTAATCATAGAGCATAGCAAGCATACAGATTTACAAGACCATTCTAATTGTTTTGAGACGCGCAAGTATGGGGGTAGTGTTTTCAGTTTTTTCAATAAAAATTCATAATACACTGATTTTTAGTATTTTTACTAAAAATCAATCCCAACTTGAAACCTCTTAAAATCATAAAACTCAACTTTTGTGTTTTAAGATTTTACGATCATTTTGTCATTTCAGAGATACATGATGGCGTAAATCTCACGCAGGAACACATAGCACAAGCTCACGAAATTATCACTGATTTTTTTGGGCCTGATACCTATTACGGCTATATATCGTTACGCATTAATGATTACAGTGTGAATCCTACAGATTATTTATCCTGCCCGTTCTATGATTATATTGCAGGAATGGCTGTGGTAAGCAATAGAGCGATAAAGCGAGAAGCTGCTCAATTTGAAAAAGCCTTTTTTAAAAAACCTCTTGAAGTTTTTTTCACTTTAGAAGAAGCAATAGATTGGATTAAAAGGCTACCAAAGACCGATCTAAATAAAAAAGCAGACCTATAAGCCGGGTTCTGTAATTACAAAAATGTAATCCCTTATCATTTATCTAGACAAACAATTACTTGTTTGCTCAATCTGTCTACCCTCCGGCATCGCACGGGACGCACTTCATTGCCGGTATACATGACATTGCACCACATAGAGTTTACCTGATTTCACTACAGCATGATCTGTACATTCTTTCTGTTGCACTGGTCCTAATACTCTAGAAACCTAAAGTATTGACGGCTGTTAGCCGCTATGTTTCCCTATGGTGTCCGGACTTTCCTCTCGTTTGCACGAGCGATAAGGCGGTCTGCTTGCCGCAAAAGTACGTTTTTAAACTTAGCCATTCAGCGTGTTGGTAATCTTATTAAATTGAAAAATTGTTGATAACATCATAGCAAAAATCAGCGCTATTGGGTGCCTATTGATACAGCTCTTTTTATATTTGTTTCCGTAAGAAATTATAGCGATTTCTATCTTAATCATCACCAGATTTCTGCATTGGAACAGTTTATAGTATCAGCCCGAAAATACAGACCTGCCACGTTTAAAGACGTTGTAGGCCAGCAGGCCATTACCAATACTTTAGAGAATGCCATTGCAAATAACCATCTGGCTCAAGCCCTACTTTTTACCGGTCCGCGTGGTGTAGGTAAAACTACCTGTGCGCGTATACTTGCAAAAAAGATCAATCAAGAAGCCGATGAAGTTGTAGATGAGAATGAAGATTATGCATTTAATATTTTTGAATTGGATGCCGCTTCAAACAACTCTGTTGATGATATTAGAAACCTCATAGATCAAGTGCGTATTGCACCGCAAGTAGGCAATTATAAAGTTTATATCATTGATGAGGTACACATGTTATCTTCGGCAGCTTTTAATGCCTTTTTAAAAACGCTGGAAGAACCACCGAAACACGCTATTTTCATTCTTGCAACCACTGAAAAACATAAAATATTACCAACTATTCTATCTCGCTGTCAAATTTTTGACTTCAAAAGAATTACGGTAAAAGACATACGCGAGCACCTTGTTGATATCGCTAAGCAAGAAGGTATAACCGCTGATGAAGAAGCACTTCACATCATTGCACAAAAGGCAGACGGTGCTTTGCGTGATGCCTTATCAACTTTTGATCGGGTGGTGAGTTTTTCTGGAGAAAATCTTACACGAGCTGCCGTAACCGAAAACTTAAATGTTCTCGATTACGACACCTATTTTGAAACTACCGATCTCATTTTAGAAAATAATATCCCGCAACTACTGCTTAGTTTTAATGATATTTTAGCTCGTGGATTTGACGGCCACCACTACATCGCAGGTCTAGCATCGCATTATCGCGATCTTATGGTTTGTAAACAACCCGCGACCATTGCTCTTTTAGAAGTAGGTGATCAGACTAAAAAGAAATACCACGAGCAAGCGCAAAAAACAAGCTTCAACTTTTTAATGCAAGCCTTAGAGCTCGCCAATGAATGCGATCTAAAGTACAGAACTAGTCGCAATCCTCGCCTGTTAGTTGAACTGTGCTTGATGCAAATGGCCTCTATCACTTTTGATGGAGAAAAAAAAAAGCCCGTAATTTCATAATTCCGGCTTCGTATTTCAAAAGTCAGCCTGAACAAGCACCTAAAAATGTATCAGTAGAATCGAAACCGGTTTCTGCTCCTGTTCAAAATAAAGAGCAGACAGCGGAAAAAACAGTAGAGCCTGTTAAGCAGCCTATACCAAGTCAAGCGGCTGAACCTGAAACCGCTCAAGAACAACCACGCGTAAAGCCCAATTTAACCAATCAAAGTCAGCGCGTTTCAGGACTTTCTCTAAAAGGTTTACGCCGCAAAAAAGAAATTCTTGAGCGACAAACTGAAAAAGAAGTTGATGTAAGCAAACTGCCGCGAGAGGCTTTCACCGAAATCGCAATGCAAGCCGCCTGGAAAGAATATGTGGCAAAACTTCAGAAAAAGGGTGAAAAAATTCTGGCTTCAAATCTAGAAACTGATACACCAACGTTAAAGGGAACCGCCATTCAAATTGAGTTCCCTAACGATACCATGCGGGTAGAATTAGAACGCGCGCAACACGGACTTTTAGAATTTTTAAAGCGTAAGTTGCAAAATTACGACATCACCATTGATATCACGGTCAATGAGGCTGCAGAGCGTAAATATGCGTATACGACCCGTGAGAAATATGAAAAACTAAAGGATAAAAATCCTGATCTCGACTTACTACGTAAAACTTTTGATCTTGATATCTAATGCTAGGACTTAAATTACCCACAGACCCAAGATGGGTCAATATTGTTGAAATGAATATTGATGATATTCTTACCGATCACGCTTTTTGCGAGCAAAAAGCAACCTCAACGGCGATATCTTTAATTGTTTCTTTTCCTGAATATACTGAGCTCGTGCAAGAAATGATTGCTCTAGTAAAAGAAGAAATCAGCCATTTTAAGCTCGTTCACGATAAAATAATTGCCAGAGGAAAGACTTTAGGTCAGGATCGAAAGGATGCTTACGTAAATAAATTGCTCAAGTTTTTTCCGAAGGGAGGCAGTAGAACGACACAATTGGTACACCGTCTTTTATATGCGGCGCTTATAGAAGCCCGAAGCTGTGAACGTTTTAGATTGCTATCACAGGAGCTTGAAGATGAAGAGTTACGCACATTTTATCACAACCTAATGGTAAGTGAAGCCAATCATTATACTATGTTTTTAGGCTTTGCCCGTAAATATGGTGATGAAAAAGAAGTCAATAAGAAATGGCAGGATCTTCTAGATTTTGAAGCCGAAATAATGAAAGACCTTAGTAAAGAGGGTACTATTCACGGGTAAACTAGCTTCGGCTCAATATACCTATTGAAGGATACCTGCAAAAAAATAGCCGGCTAGTTGCCGGCTATTTTTTTATCTAAGCTTTTTTAAAGTCGATAGGAGGCCATTAAAGCGAAGTATTGATTTTTTCCTTCGATGCCTGAATAGCGCTCTTCGATTACATTTCTAAATCCTACAGAATAGCGCGCTTCAATAGATAGAAAATCAAATACCTGAACACCAATTCCTCCAATTCCTGAATAATCGAAATTTTTATAAACCTCATGATTGTCAGAATTCCATACAGCAACGCCTACTTGCGGTCCTAAATGAATATTAAATTTCCCAAAATTCTTTTTGAACAGTAAAGGCAACTGAAGGTAATCAAGTTCAGCACGCTCATCAAAAGGACGCATAGGCAAACCGTCTTCTCCATTACCAAAATTATATTCAGGGCCTGTATTAGGCTTTATACCTTGGCCGGAGTATAAAAATTCCGGTTGAAATTGAAATGCATTTCCCAGCGGGATTTCAGCAAAAACACCAGCTGCAAAACCATAGCGACTACTAGAGTCATCAAAGGCATCTCCACTCAAAGTAGAAACATTCATACCTATTTTAGCTCCGTAGCGTACTCCTTGCGCAAAAGAATTAAATGCTGCCAAAAGAAATATTCCGAGTAAAAATTTCTTCATAATTATATTTTTAAATTTGTTGAAGTTCAGTAAAATAGCATAACAATATTACTACTATTTTTAATTGCAACCTAAACCGGCAGCTTTTTATCGTTGTAAAGCGATTTAATGATACCATCAGACAAGCCTATCTTAGGAACGTGAATATTCTTAGCTCTACTCCATTTCATTGCAGAAAGATAAATACGTGTCGCCGGGATGATCACATCGGCACGATCCAGATTTAAACCAAGTTCTGTAACCCGTTCCTCATAAGTATAAGATTGTAAAAATTCGTAGAACGTGACCATATAAAAATACGTTAAGGGTTTGCCGTCCTTTTTACCGCTGAGTTTAAAAATCTTATTGATATTTCCACCAGAACCTATGAGTTCAATTTTGGTATGTCCGGCAGTGACTTCCTTAATCCAGTTTTCAACTTCGGTCCACGTGTTATGTCCTACTAAACCTTCTAGTAGTCGTACAGTTCCTAGTTTAAATGATCTGGAAGCAACTACCTCTCCTGCGCTATACAATGTAAATTCGGTACTACCGCCACCTACATCAACGTATAAATAAGAGCGGTCAGAAGCTATGAGGGACTTCAAATCAGTATTAGCAATAATCGCTGCCTCGTCGCTTCCATCAATTATAGTGATCTGAACACCTGTTTTTTTCTTTATCGTCTTCACGACCTCGCTTCCGTTTGTGGCTTCGCGCATTGCTGAAGTCGCACAAGCTTTATAGTCTACTACTTTATGCGCCTTCATTAAAAGCTTAAACGCTTCCATAGTATCAATCATGCGCTCAATATTTTCTTCGGAAATTTTCTTTTCCTTAAAAACATCAGCTCCCAACCGAATAGGCACACGCACTAAAGAACTTTTTCTAAAAATAGGATCGCGATCTTCTACCTCTATAACATTTGCTACCAGCAAGCGCACGGCATTAGAGCCGATGTCTATCGCACCGTATTTCTTTAGTTGAATCATAGTTTAAGTAAGTTTATTCAAATAGTAATCGTAAGTCGCAAACTGCGAGCGCAACGGAGCCTCATCATTTTTGCGATACGCATTGTCCTGTTTTGCGGTAATCTCTCTAGCTTTCACATTATCATTCCAGCAGATCGTATATGTATCTATAATTTCCTGCTTGATATCCTCATCATAAATTGGGCAGGTTACTTCTACCCTATTATCAAGATTTCGCGTCATCCAGTCTGACGACGAAATAAACACCTTCTCCTCGCCTTCTTCGCCAAAAATCATTACCCTAGGATGCTCTAGAAATTTATCTACGATGCTTATCAATTTTATATTCTCACTCATTCCTTCAACTCCCGGGATCAAACAACATACACCACGAATAATCATATCTATTTTTACCCCAGCATTACTAGCAGCGTACAGCTTATCTATAATAGCATAATTAGACATACTGTTAAGCTTCAGTCTAATGTATCCTTTACCTCCACTTTTAACTTTTTTGATCTCGTTATCGATCAACTTATAAAATGTATTACGCGCATAATGCGGTGAGATCACTAAATGCTGATACGTATTTACGATATAATTGGTATCAAAGAAATTAAAGAGTTTACTCAGGTCTTTAAGTATTTGTTTATTTGCGGTAAATAGCGTGTAATCTGTATAAATGCGTGCGGTCATACCGTTGAAGTTTCCGGTACTTATAAACCCATAACGTTTAAGTCGTGAACCTTCTAAGCGCTCTATAACACACACTTTACTGTGCACTTTGAGCCCGGGAACACCAAAAATAAGCTTTACTCCTTCATCCTGCATTTTATTGGCGTAACGCATATTACTCTCCTCATCAAAACGGGCGCGCAATTCAATTTGCACGGTTACTTCTTTTCCATTTTTAGCTGCATTGATCAAAGCGCTGGCCACGTGGCTCAATTTGGCCAAACGATAAATGGTAATTTTTATAGTTTTTACTTTAGGATCTAGGGCGGCCTCGCGTAGAAACTTGATCACATAAGCAAAAGTGTGGTACGGCGTGTATTGCAAAAAGTCTTTTTCTGCGACTTTTTTAAACATACTATCGTTTAAACTGATCCCTTTAATGGGTAGCGGCTTTTGCTTAGCATAAAGCAAATCTGTGCGACCAAGACTAGGAAAATCCATATAATCCTTTCGGTTGTGATAGCGGCCACCGGGAATGATACTGTCTGTATTTTCAATCCCTAATTTATTCAATAGAAAAGCTAAAGTATCGTCGCCGATAGTCTGATCATGTACAAAGCGCACCGGCTCTGCATCTTCACGCCCTTTTACACTTTTAGATAACTTTTCAATAAAACTTTTTCCCAGATCAGATTCAAGATCAAGCTCAGCATCACGCGTGATCTTAATCATATGTGCCGAAATCTCATCGTACTCAAATATGCTGAAAACCGATTCTAAATTATACCGAATCAAATCATCAAGGATCATAATATAATCGTTGCCATCAACCTGTGGAAGCACTACAAAACGATCGAGCTCGCTAGGAATTTCTACCAAAGCATAAATAGGCTTTTTACTGCCCTTTTTCTTCATGGTGATCGTCAGATACGCTTCAAGATCCTGAATACGCGGAAGCTCCAGATCATCGCTTAAAACAATGGTAACCAAAGCCGGACTTACTTTTTCGGTAAAAAAGGATTTAATGTACTCGCTATGCTCAGGAAAATGAACCTCATTTTCTTTGATCACGTAAATTCCCTCTTCTTTTAAACGCTGAAGAATGTCATCAATAATATTTAAACTTTCTTCCTGCTGTTGAATAACAATGCGCGTAATTTTTTCAAGAAGTTCATCTGCTGCATAAACGCCTAAAGCCTTACGGCCTTTTTTACCCGCTTCAACAATACGTTTTACCGTGGCATAACGCACTTTAAAAAACTCATCTAGATTATTAGAGAAAATCCCTACAAATCTTAAACGCTCAATCAACGGAACCGTTTCATCAGCAGCCTCTTGCAAGACTCTGGCATTAAATTGCAGCCAACTGATTTCTCTATTAATATAACGCGTTTCATCTGCTTCTAAAGTGGCCATATTTATTCGGTTATCCATTTATTTAATTTGCTTCGGTTTGATGTATAGCTTGGTTTCACCAAGATCTATTTCACTCCAGTGCTTTACATTAAAGGTGATTTCTGTAAATGCTGCAGTGGCTACATTATCTATTGGTTTATTTCCGTATTGATTTACCCAATAAGTCAGTGCATTATTGTGTCCAAATACCATCAAACGGTCAATCTCATCATCACAAGATCGTATAAAACTATCTAGACTCGTCCCATTAAAATCATACAATTGGTGCGAAAGTTCTAACCGCTCTTCCGGGATTCCTAGTTCTTTCAAATACAATAAAGCTGTGGTTTTTGCACGAACAGCATCACTGCTCACTATGCGCTGTGGTAATGTAATTTTTTCACGAATATAGGCTCCCATTTTGGGAGCGTCTGAAAGGCCACGCTCGTTTAAGGGGCGTTCGTGATCATCAAGATCAAACTCCCACGATGACTTGGCGTGACGTACTAGATATAATGTTTTCATACTGTAAATTTAAGGGGCGAGGCGTTCTAATTTCCAGTGAACACCGCCCGGAGTATAGCGCAACCTGTCGTGTAGACGGTTGGGTCTGCCTTGCCAAAATTCAAATTCGGTAGGCACTACGAGATACCCACCCCAATGTGGCGGTTTAGGTATTTCTTTTGCGGCATATTTTTTTTCTAGGTCTGCGAGACGCTGCTCTAAAAATTCGCGATCAGGAATCACCTCACTTTGCGGAGACGTCCAGGCACCTAACTGACTTCCTGCAGGTCTGCTATGAAAATAAGCTGTAGAAGTCCCTTCTGAAACTTTTTCGGCACGACCTTTAATTATAACTTGTCGTTCCATTTGGGGCCAGAAAAATGAAATACAGAGATTGGGATTTTGAGCGATCGCCTGGCCTTTTTCACTTTCATAATTAGTGTAAAAAACAAAGCCATTTTCATCGTAGCTTTTTAATAAAACCACACGACTTTTAGGAAAACCATCAAGACCAATTGTAGACACAGTCATCGCGTTTACTTCGCTTTCTCCCGCTACGGCTTCGGTCTCTTGAAACCACTTTTTAAACTGCTCAAACGGATTGCTTTCGCTTTGCGAAATCGTTAATTCACTTTTTTCGTAAGACTTTCTATAATCGCTTAAATCTTCTGCCATTTTCTTATTTTGAAGCAAGGTACATCAATGTGCTATAAAGGTAAAAAGCACAAACGTATCTTTTACCAAAATTTAAAATTAAATAAGAAAAGAAATCAAATAAGAGCCTAGACCGGCAGTTCGTCAAAATCAAAAACTTTACCATCATCAGCGGTAAGCACATTCTCAAAAACAGCTTTAGCCTCATTCGCAAACAAGGTCAGATCAGGATAGCGGGTACTGTAATGTCCTAAGATTAAATAGTGAGCATTTGCGCCTTTTGCCATAAGACCTGCTTCACGTGCGGTAGAATGTCCGGTGGGATTCGCCAACTTGGCGTGAGCTTCTAAAAAAGTAGACTCGTGATACAAAAAGGTCACATTTTTTAACTGCGGAAGGTTGTCTGGCTTATAAATCGTATCACTACAAAACGCGTAACTGCGCGGTGGATCAGGATCAAAAGTAAGCTCCTTGTTCGGTATAACTGTACCGTCATCGAGTATCGCATCTCCCCCGGCTTTGATCTTTCGGTAATACACCACATCGATCTCGTGTTGTAAACAGGCATTCATATTGAGTTTACGCTCACCCGGTTTTTCTTTAAATAAAAATCCGTTAGCGTAAATGCGATGCTTTAACGGAATGGTTTCTACGGAAACTTTTTCGTCCTCAAAAATGAGCTGCGGCTCTTTGCTTTCTAACTCGTGAAAATATAGCGGATAATTGGTCCAGGAATTAGAAAGTTTCAACTGAAGCGTTATCGCTTGTTTGATTCCTTTAGGACCATACACGTGCAGTTCTTTTTCTCTATTGAGCAATCTAAACGTAGAAATAAGTCCAACTAATCCGAAGAAATGATCCCCGTGCAAATGCGAGATAAAGATGTGCTTAATCTTAGAAAACTTAACCTTATTACGGCGTAATTCTACTTGGGTGCCCTCACCACAATCAATTAAAAACAGATGGTTTTTAATTTGCAATACTTGTGAAGTAGGATTAGTAAAACTACGAGGTGTTGCTGCGTAACAGCCTAAAATGGTAAGCTTCATTAATAAGGAACGATTAATATGCGTAAGTTACTGCATAAAAATCTATTTAAAGAATGTAGTACTTAAAACCCTAGATCACGCTGTATTTCTTCAAGATCGATCACATCTTTAGCCTCATCCAGTGTAGGCACCACCATAAGTTCTTCAGGCACGTGATCAATATGCACTGCCTTGTTTACCAGAACAAAAGACTTTTGCGCGGCGCGCTGTGCATTAGAAAGCGGTAAAAAGTACAAAAGCTCTTCTAAAGTAAGGGTTTCATATTTTAAAAGGTCGATTACCAAGTTCTTTTCGGCGTGTGCTTTGGGGACAATAAAATCAAGAAAAGAAGCAAAACTTTTTACTCCGTTTTCCTCATCGGCAAGAATGGTATAAGTATCTTTTTCGGTTATGATCATTGCTGTTTGATTTTTGAAGCCAGCAAATATATCACTGCCATTCTAATTGCGACACCATTTTCGACCTGATTTAATATAATAGATTGGCCGCTGTCTGCCACATCACTTGTAATCTCTACTCCGCGATTAATAGGCCCAGGGTGCATCACGACAATCTCTTTATTCAGCGAATCAAGCAATTCTTTATCCAAACCGTATTGTTGCGTATACTCCCGAGTAGATGGAAAATAGCTGATATCCATACGCTCATTTTGAACGCGAAGCATATTTGCGACATCACACCATTCTAATGCTTTTCTTAAATTGAGTTCAACCTCAACCCCTAGTGATTCAATATATTTTGGCATCAAAGTTTTTGGTCCACAAACTTTAACTTCAGCTCCTAAATGCTTTAGCGCGTATATATTAGAAAGCGCCACGCGACTGTGGAGAATATCTCCTACGATCACGACTTTCTTTCCGGCGACTTCTCCCAGCTTTTTGGTAATAGAATAACTGTCAAGTAAGGCTTGCGTAGGATGCTCGTGCGCACCATCGCCTGCATTTACAATGCTCGCTTTAATATTTTTAGAAAGAAAAACTCCCGCTCCCGGATTAGGATGACGCATCACCACCATATCTACTTTCATAGATAAGATGTTGTTTACCGTGTCTATTAATGTTTCTCCTTTTTTAACCGAAGAAGCACCTGCCGAAAAATTGATAACATCTGCGCTCAACCGTTTTTCTGCAAGTTCAAATGAAAGTTTAGTACGTGTAGAATTCTCAAAGAAAAGATTAGCAATGGTAATATCTCGTAACGAAGGAACTTTCTTAATTGGCCTATTGATTACTTCTTTAAAATGATCTGCCGTTTCAAAAATGAGGTCAATATCTGCTTTTGTGATATACTTGATCCCCAATAAGTGGTTTACACTTAACTCGCTCATTCTGTTACTTTATAATTACTTATTTACAAGATATACAACATCTTCTCCCCCGTTCTCGACCCATTTTACCAAAACCTTTTCTTCATTGATCGCATCTACCTGACGCCCACGATAATTAGGCTGAATGGGCAAGTGCCTGCTGAAACGACGATCAATTAAAGTGAAAAGCTCAACGTTTTTTGGCCGGCCAAAACTCTGTACTGCCGTTAACGCAGCATTAATGCTACGGCCGGTGTACAGCACATCATCAATAAAAACGACGTTTTTGTCTTCGACTACAAAATTGATCTTGGTTTTATTAGCTTCCAGCGGTTTATCACTGCGTCTAAAGTCATCTCTAAAAAAAGTGATATCTAAATAGCCCAGTTTAATTTCAGGGATATGATAATCGGTTTCCAGAAGTTTTTTAATGCGCTCTGCGACGTAAATTCCGCGGGGTTGAATCCCTATAAGAACGGTATCTTTAAAATCTTTATGATTTTCTATAAGTTGACAAGCCAGTCGATTTAAAATGATGTTTATTTCTTTTGCATTAAGCAAGACTTTCTGGCTCATAATGGGAGAACTACTATTTTGGGAAACAAAGGTATTTATTTTTTTTGAACGAGGCTTTTCAACCTGCTGCCAAATACAAACAATTTAGTCTTTCTTTTTTCCAAACCAATTGAAGCCGAACGGTATCGCAAAAAACAGGAAAAAGTATTTCCCGGTGACTAAGCCTATAAGTGTAATTAAAGCGGCAATGATGTAAATCCAGTTAGTTTTTGAGATTTTCACTACTTGATCCCTTTTGATGGTTTCCGCCATTTATTTTCTAACTCTAAAAAGTTGACATCAATCGCAGGATCTTGCGGTTCTAAAACCTTAGCTTGAAAAGAACGCTGCAAAATATCTTCGATTAAATAATCTTCTTGCACATCGGCAGGGTCGTAAATTTCTTTTAGCGAAATATCAAAAAAGCTTGCGGTAGTATTCAGTAAAAAAGCCTTTAAACCGCTTCGGTAATTTTTGATAAGGTCAAAAGTTGTTTGACCGGTTTGACGATACATCAGCTTTACAAGAATTTGACCTTCGGTACGGGTGAGTTTCTTGAGCTCTTCTTTAAACTCATCTTCTACATACCGCTGAATGATCTTCGTATAACGCTTGCGATCCCGTTTTGTTTTCATAGAATCCAGACGCTCGTTGAGTTCTACAAGTCGCTCACCTGCCAGTTTTGCATAAGGCCAGACTTTTCTTGTTTTCCGTCTCAAAATGAGATACCTACGTCTAGCAGTATTGTCATCAAACTTGAGCCTTCCTAAAACCACAACATCATCAAGAAAAATAGCTGATCGCGCAATACTATCGCCATCTACCAGGTAATACTCGGTAGCGGTAGTATCAGGTTCTTGCTCTGTAGTTTCAGTAGTTTGAGCCAAGAGGTTTCCACAAAAAAACAGAAAAAATATGTAGCTGTAATTCTTCAAATTCTTTTTTAAATGATGTTGTGCTAAAACTGTTCCAAAAGTACATAATCGCCAAGATTGCTTTATGCTTTTGGCATGAATATTCTTACTTTCGTACAAAATCATAATTATGTCAAAAAGCATTTTAAATAAGAAATCACTCGACTTTTTAGAGTCATACCTCAATAATGCCGCACCTACCGGTTATGAGTGGGAAGGGCAAAAAATCTGGATGGACTACCTAAAACCCTATGTAGACACGTTCATAACTGATAACTACGGAACCGCGGTAGGAGTCATCAACCCTGATGCTAAATACAAAGTGGTTATTGAAGGCCATGCTGACGAAATCTCGTGGTATGTAAATTACATCACAGATGACGGTCTTATTTACGTAATACGTAACGGTGGAAGCGATCATCAAATTGCCCCTTCTAAATTGGTAAACATTCACACCAAAAAAGGTATTGTTAAGGGAGTTTTTGGCTGGCCAGCGATTCATACGCGTGATAAAAGCAACGAGAAAGCTCCAAGTTTAGATAATATTTTTATCGATACCGGTTGTAAAACAAAAGAAGAAGTAGAAAAACTTGGTGTGCACGTAGGTTGCGTGATCACGTATCCGGATACGTTTACCGTTCTTAACGAAAACAAGTTTGTATGTCGCGCTCTTGATAACAGAATGGGCGGATTTATGATTGCTGAAGTGGCGCGTCTACTTAAAGAGAACAAGAATAAATTAGATTTTGGATTGTACATAGTGAACTCGGTTCAAGAAGAGATCGGACTTCGCGGCGCGGAAATGATCACACATACGATTCAACCAAATGTTGCGATTGTGACCGATGTAACGCATGACACCACTACCCCAATGATCGAAAAGAAAACCAATGGTCACGCGGCAATAGGCGACGGACCGGTAATTTCTTATGCTCCTGCAATTCAGCAAAAACTAAGAGATCTGATCATTGATACTGCCGAAGAAAAGAACATTCCTTTTCAGCGTGCTGCGAGCAGCCGCGCTACCGGGACTGACACCGATGCATTCGCTTACAGCAACGGCGGCGTACCTTCGGCATTGATCAGTTTACCGTTACGCTATATGCATACTACTGTAGAAATGGTGCATCGTGATGATGTAGAGAATGTGATCAAAATGATTTACGAGAGTGTATTAAAAATAAAAGACGGTCAGAGCTTTAGTTATTTTGACTAAATTTAAGTGCTTTACTAGCCATCATAAGGAATGTCCGGATTGACCAAAAGTCACCGGACATTTTTTTTATCCCTTTTCTACTGAAGCTTTCATTTTTTCTGAAAGTACTTTCACAAATAATTAGAAATCTGCGATCTAATATTATTATTTCGTTAGCAAGCTTACGCTCAAATTGGGATTAAATTTGAGTTATGACCATTACTGAAGAAAAACTCGAGAATATTCTATCTAGCCCGGAAGAAGCTGCGCGCATTGCCGACCTTATTTATGTTACTGATGAACACCTTACCATTTGTCGCAAAAAGCACGGTAAAGGATTTACTTATTGTAAAAATGATAAGACGATAAAATCAAAGCAACTGCTTAAGCGCATAAAAGAATTAGTCATTCCGCCGGCTTGGCAAGATGTGTTGATCGCTGAGCCCGCTAATGGTCATTTACAAGCTGTAGGTCGCGATGAAAAAGATCGCAAAGTTTATCTCTATCACGAAACGTGGAATAAACTCAGAAATGAAACCAAATTTTTAAAACTCGCTGCATTTGCTAATGTATTACCGGAGATACGTAAACAGGTAGATCAAGATCTTGATGCTCCACAGATGACCAAACGCAAGGTTTTAGCCTTGGTAGTTCGGTTAATGGAAGAGACACATATACGTGTGGGCAATGATTGCTATGCCAAGCGGAATAAAACCTATGGGCTATCTACATTGCGCACCCGCCACGTAAAAACTACAGAAAGTGATATTCGGTTTCAATTTGTTGGAAAAAAAGGTAAAGAGCACGACATTGCCATTACCGATGAAAAACTCATTGATCTGGTCAACCAATGTGAAGAAATTCCAGGTTGGGAACTCTTTCAATTCTATGATTCAGACGGTAGCAAAGATCATGTAGACAGTACAATGATCAATGAATACATTCACGAATTAAGTGGCGATCTGTTTTCAGCAAAAGACTTTAGAACCTGGGCAGCGACTAAAATATTTTTTGAATGCTTACGTGATCTTGGCTATATTGCAGAAGAAAAGCAGAACGCTAAAAATTTACTTACCGCGTATGACGCTGCTGCTGATGGACTGGGTAATACACGCACGGTGTGTCGCAATTACTACGTACATCCCGTAATTCCGGAAGCCTATGCAGACGGATCTATCGTACCTTATTTTGAAAAAGTAGACCGCATAAAGCCTAAATCTGGCTTATACCTCTCCCGCACAGAAACGGTTATCCAAGAAATGCTGGCTAACTACGAGGTCAATATTTAAATACTCATAAGAGTTACTCTGAAGCTTGCTAAATAACACTTGCTTAATGTTTAGCAAACCTAGACTTGCTTCTATTTTTCACCCAATTACAGTACCTTTGCACACTTGAAAAAGAAAATGGCAGAATCACAAGAATACATTGAAGTTTATGGCGCGAGAGCCCATAACCTTAAAAATATAGACGTTCAAATACCCCGAGAAAAACTGGTTGTAATTACCGGTCTTTCCGGTAGTGGGAAATCCTCTCTTGCATTTGACACCATTTACGCGGAAGGTCAGCGTAGATACATCGAAACGTTTTCGGCATATGCCAGACAATTTTTAGGTGGTTTAGAGCGTCCTGATGTAGATAAAATACAAGGGCTTTCACCGGTGATCGCAATCGAGCAGAAAACCACGAGTAAAAGTCCGCGGTCTACCGTAGGAACCATTACCGAAATTTATGACTTCTTACGCCTGTTGTATGCGCGTGCTAGTGATGCGTATAGCTACGAAACCGGCGAAAAAATGGTAAGCTACAGCGACGAGCAGATCAAAGATCTTATCAAAACAGAATACGCCGGAAAACGGGTAAACGTATTGGCTCCTGTTATCAGAAGTCGTAAAGGGCACTACCGCGAATTATTTGAACAAATCGCTAAACAAGGCTTTGTCAAAGTGCGTGTAGATGGCGAAGTACGCGACATTGAAAAAGGTATGAAGATCGACCGCTACAAAACGCACGATATAGAGATTGTGATTGATCGGTTGAAAATTGAAGAAGGTCAGGACATCGATAAGCGCATTCTGGAAACCATCAATACAGCGATGTATCACGGCGAAGATGTGATGATGATTCTGGACCACGATACGAACGAAGCACGCTATTTCAGTAGAAGCTTAATGTGTCCTACTTCCGGGGTTTCTTATCCTAATCCTGAACCTAATAATTTTTCGTTTAACTCACCTAAAGGCGCCTGTCCTAAATGTAACGGTATTGGTGAGTTACGCGTCGTTAACGAGGATAAAATCATCCCGGATCCTAAATTATCGATTAAAAATGGCGGACTAGCTCCTCACGGAAATCAAAAAAGTAATTGGATTTTTAAGCAACTAGAGATCATTGCGCAGCGCTTTGACTTTAAATTAACAGACCCTATTAAAGATATTCCTAAAGAAGCATTGACCATGATTCTTTATGGAGGAAAGGAAAAGTTCACTGTTGACTCCAAAACACTAGGTGTTAGCCGAAATTATAAAATTGATTTTGAAGGGGTTGCAAATTTTATTGAGAGCACCTACAACAATAATGATTCTGCTTCCTTAAAGCGCTGGGCTAAAGAATATATGGAAAAGGTGGTTTGCCCGGAATGTGAAGGATCACGTCTGCGTAAAGAATCATTATACTTCCGCGTACGCGAAAAAAACATCGCCGAGCTTGCGCAAATGGATGTGCTGGAACTTGCAGCTTGGTTCAAGGATTTACCAGACAATTTGAGCGACAAACAAACCGCGATCGCCACTGAAATTTTAAAGGAAATCAATGCGAGACTACAGTTTCTGGTAGATGTAGGTCTGACCTATCTCTCCTTAAATCGAAGTTCAAAATCGCTTTCTGGTGGTGAGGCGCAGCGTATTCGCCTTGCGACACAAATAGGTTCGCAACTGGTGGGTGTACTCTATATTCTTGATGAGCCGAGTATAGGTTTGCATCAGCGAGACAATGAAAAACTCATCAATTCGCTAGAATCCCTTCGCGATTTAGGTAACTCAGTTTTGGTTGTAGAGCACGATAAAGATATGATCGAGCGTGCCGATTATGTTATTGATATAGGTCCGTTTGCCGGAAAGCACGGTGGGGAGATCATCAGCGAGGGAACGCCAAAACAGCTTGTAAAGCAGCATACACTTACCGCTCAGTATCTCAATGGAGAAAAAGAAATCGCTGTTCCGGCAGAACGCCGCAAGGGCAATGGTAAAAAAATCGTTTTAAAAGGAGCTAAAGGCAACAACCTAAAAAAGGTAAATGTTGAGTTTCCATTAGGCAAAATGATCGTAGTTACCGGGGTTTCTGGAAGTGGAAAATCTACGTTGATCAACGAGACCCTCTACCCTATTATGAATGCGCATTATTTTAACGGTGTTAAAAAACCTGCACCGTATAAGAGCATCAAAGGTCTAGATGAATGCGATAAAGTTATTGACATCAATCAGTCGCCCATTGGCCGCACACCGCGCTCCAATCCCGCAACGTATACCGGAGTTTTTGGTGAAATTCGCAGTTTGTTTGCACAAATCCCAGAAGCTCAAATTCGTGGTTATAAGCCGGGGCGATTTAGTTTTAACGTGGCTGGCGGACGCTGTGAAACCTGTAAAGGCGGTGGTTTACGCGTGATAGAAATGAACTTTCTACCCGATGTTTATGTTGAATGTGAAACTTGCCAAGGGAAACGCTTCAATAGAGAAACGCTAGAAATTAGATATAAAGGAAAAAGCATCGCCGATGTTCTTGAGATGACCATTGATGAGGCGGTTCCATTTTTTGAGCATATTCCTAAAATTTACCGAAAGCTCAAAACCATTCAAGATGTAGGATTGGGGTATATTTCGTTAGGACAACAATCTACTACGCTTTCGGGTGGTGAGGCCCAGCGTATAAAATTGGCTACAGAGCTTTCTAAACGCGACACCGGAAATACTTTCTACATTCTTGATGAACCTACAACCGGTTTGCATTTTGAAGATGTACGTATCTTGATGGATGTGCTTAACAGACTTACCGACAAAGGAAATACCATGTTGATCATTGAGCATAATCTCGATGTGATCAAGATGGCAGATCACATCATAGACATTGGGTATGAGGGCGGTAGAAATGGCGGCCAACTTGTTGCAAAAGGGACTCCTGAAGAAGTGGCAAAAGATAAAAAGAGCTTTACCGCCAAGTTTCTTCGAAATGAATTAAATTAGGCTCTTGCCAAAATTTTACAAAACAAAATATTATGAGAACTGAACAAAAACCTAAGGGTTGGAATGAGATAAAAACAAACGACTCTTGGGCTATTTTTAAGATCATGGGCGAATTTGTAAGCGGTTTTGAAAAGCTTAGCAGAATTGGTCCTTGTGTTTCTATTTTTGGTAGCGCACGTACTAAACCAGATCAAAAATATTATAAGCTTTCTGTGGCTATCGCAGAAAAAATCGTTGAAAACGGCTACGGTGTGATCACCGGTGGTGGCCCCGGAATTATGGAAGCCGGTAACAAAGGTGCGCACCTTGCCGGCGGTACTTCGGTAGGTTTAAATATTGATTTGCCGTTTGAGCAACACGACAACCCATATATTGACGGTGATAAAAGCATCGACTTTGATTATTTCTTTGTTCGTAAGGTAATGTTTGTGAAGTATTCGCAAGGCTTTGTAGTGCTTCCTGGAGGGTTTGGGACCTTAGACGAACTTTTTGAATCGATCACGCTTATTCAAACCCATAAAATTGATAAGTTCCCCATCATTCTTGTAGGTACTGAATATTGGCAAGGACTTTTTGATTGGATTAAAAATACATTGCTAGACAAATTCAATACAATCAGCCCGGGAGATATTGAGCTCTTGCATCTTGTAGATACCGAAGATGAAGTACTTGAGGTGCTAAACAACTTCTACAATGAATATGAGTTGAGTCCTAATTTCTAAATAGAAAAACCATAGCGCTACTATTTGCGTTGGTATAGTAATTGATTCATTCTAAAGAAAAACTGCCCGCGTGCTCATCTCAACTTTTTTACGCCTACATATTCAATCGAGCTTATGAAGACGTTGCTTCAAGCGCTTCTTCTCTATTTTGGCCTGTTTCCTTTTACAAGCGAAGCACAGAATCGTATTGAGATCACGGCACGCTTGGTAGAAGAAGAAAAGTCTCTTTTTATTCAGCAGGATATCTATTTTAAGAATACTTCAAAGGATACGCTAACGGAACTTTTCTTCAATGACTGGGCACATAGTTTTTCATCAAAACAATCTAAACTCGGTAGGCGATTTGCTGAGAATTACGACCGAAGGTTTCATCTTGCGAGTGATGATGCGCGGGGCGCTTCAAAGATCAACTCTATAATTGGTGAAAGCTTCAGAAACCTATCATTTTCGAGGCTTGAAGACGCTGAGGACGTCATTCAAGTAACATTGATAAATTCTCTAGCTCCGGGTGAAACTACGCAGCTAAAACTCAATTACAATATACGTATTCCTGATGCCAAGTTTACCGGTTATGGGGCGCTAGATAACGGAGATTTTAATCTGAAATACTGGTTTATTGCACCAGCGGTTTACGATGGGACTTGGCATTATTACAGCAATAAAAATCTGGATGACCTTTATATGGCGCCCACAGATTTCTCGATCCAATTTTCGTTTAAAAAGAATTATCGCTTTATCAATGAACTTGAGCAAACCAATGCAACTGTAAGTGCTCAAAATAATTACAAGACCGTTTATTTAGAAGGCAATTCCAGAAATAACACTACAATTTATTTACGGCAGATTTCTGAATTTCAGATCACGGAAACTGATGATCTAACGGTGGTTACCAATATCACAGACGATAAGGTTATTGCCGAAAGAGAAGCTTTGATCATTGACAAAATCAGTCATTTTCTTGTTGCCGAATTGGGCGAATATCCTTTTAAGCAATTGGTTATTTCAAATATAGATTATGCTGAAAATCCGGTATATGGTTTAAACCAGCTGCCTGACTTTTTGAGTCCGTTTCCTGAAGATTTTAAGTACGAACTTAAAATTCTAAAAACAGCTATAGATAATTTTATAGATCGCACCTTATTTATCAATCCTCGAGATGACCGTTGGATCGCCGATGGAATAAAAATGTACACCATGATGAAATACATGGATCATTTTTATCCCAAATTAAAAGTGGTAGGTACGTTGAACCGATATTGGCTGGCGCGGCAATTTCACCTTTCAGATCTTGAATTTAATCAGCAGTACAACTTGCTGTATATGCATATGGCGCGTATGAATCTAGATCAGCCGCTGACCACGCCTAGCGATTCGCTGATAAAATTCAATAAAAACATCGCAAACTCGTATAAAGCTGCTGCAGGTATGAACTACCTCTCTGAATATTTAGGCGTTACTCCGGTTGAACAAAGCATTGACCAATTCTACTTAGAAAATAAATTAAAGCTCACCTCTTCAACAGCGTTTGAACAAATTCTCAGAGCTAATACTTCAAAAGATCTCGATTGGTTCTTTAATGATTATGTGAATTCACGTAAGATTATAGATTATAAATTCAACGAAGTCAAAAGAGAAGGCGATAGCATTAAAATTGAACTGAAGAATAAGACCAAAAGTCAGATGCCTATTCCCGTTTATGGGATGAATAAAGATAAGATCGTCTCAAAAACTTGGGTTGACGGTTTTGAGAAAGAGCAACACATTAGTATTGCCGGTGATAGTATTGATCGCGTCGTTATCAATGCTGAAGGTTTTGTACCAGAATACAACAGACGCAATAACTATAAGAAAATCAATCCGTTTCTTGGGGTGAATAAACCGTTTCAGTTTAAGTTATTACAGGATCTTGAAGATCCTTCTAAAAATCAGGTGTTTTTTATGCCGGTTGTAGAATACAACTTTTACGACGGCTTAAAACTGGGCGCAAAAATGTATAATAAAACGTTGCTTTCTAAAGCGTTTAATTACCGCATAGAACCGCAATACGGATTAAAATCAAACAAGTTGACCGGTAGCGCCGGCTTTACCTATACGCAAAACGTAAATGAAGGTAATCTATACGCGATACGCTACGGTATTTCGGGCTCACTTTCTTCTTATGCGCCAGATGCTTTGTACAAGTCTTACAGTCCTTTTATAACATTTGGCTTTAGAACAGACGATTTTAGATCAGACAAAAGACAGTTTCTCACGGTAAGCAATATCAATGTTTATAGAGATGAGTCTGATGTGATCACCAATGACGATCCTAATTATAGTGTTTTTAATGTACGCTACACCAATAGTGATCCGGGAGTGATCAACGCGTTTACATATGATACAGATTTTCAGCTGTCGCAGAAGTTCAGCAAGTTTGCGCTTACCGCTAAATACCGTAAAGTATTTTTAAATAACAGGCAGTTTGATTTACGCTTTTTCGGTGGAATCTTTTTATACAATGATACGCGTTCTCAGGGGGATTATTTCAGTTTTGCACTAGACCGCCCTACCGATTATTTGTTCAGATACAATTATTACGGAAGGTCTGAAAACTCAGGAATTTTTAGTCAGCAATTAATTTTAGCCGAAGGTGGATTCAAGTCAAAACTCGACACCCCTTTTGGTAATGAGTGGCTAACTACCGTAAACACCAGCACCACACTTTGGAATTTCATTCACGGATATGCAGATATAGGTCTGGTGAAAAATCAAGGGAGTTCTGCACGTTTCTTATACGATAGCGGTATACGTACGATATTGGTTGAAGACTACTTTGAACTCTTTTTTCCAGTGTACTCTTCTAATGGATGGGAAATTGGTCAGCCCAATTATGATCAAAAAATTCGTTTTATCGTTACCCTAGACCTGCGCACCATGTTGAGCTTATTTACTAGAAAGTGGTACTAGACTAAACACCCCGACGAAGCTCCTTCCATTTAAAAATTATTAGCAGAATAGATTATTTACACCTTGTTTTTAATAAAAATTCAATCAAAACGATTTTTATTAAAAATTTATCATTTTTTAAAGAAATTATTGAATTGTGTATAACGTGAAATTTCCGTACTTTTACACAAACTGATTAAAAATTATGCACACGCAATCTGAGCCTACTTCTGAAATTTCATTTGATGATTTTAAAGCCACAGTCCTTAATGACTATAGAATTGCAGTCACCAGCCGTGAATGCAGTTTATTAGGTCGTAGAGAGGTATTAACCGGGAAAGCAAAATTTGGAATTTTCGGTGATGGTAAAGAAGTCCCTCAGTTAGCGATGGCTAAAGCCTTTAAAAAAGGAGATTGGCGCTCGGGGTATTACCGCGATCAAACCTTTATGATGGCCATTGATCACTTTACCATCGAAAACTTTTTTGCCGGTCTATACGCCCATACAAGTCTTGAAAATGACCCTATGAGTGCCGGGAAACAAATGGGTGGTCATTTTGGTACGCATAGTTTAGATGAAAACGGTAAGCTAAAAAATCTTTTAGAACAATATAACTCTAGTGCAGATATCTCGCCTACCGCCGGTCAGATGCCGCGCTTATTAGGTCTTGCGCAAGCTTCAAAATTGTTTAGACAAGTTCCTGAAATGAACACAGACGGACTTTCTAACGAAGGTAATGAAGTCGCTTGGGGAACTATTGGTAATGCCAGTACTTCTGAGGGGATGTTTTTTGAAACCATCAATGCCGCAGGAGTATTGCAAATCCCGATGGTTACAGCAATTTGGGATGATGACTACGGAATTTCAGTACACGCGAAACATCAGACTACCAAAGAAAATATTTCTGAGATCCTGAGCGGTTTTCAGCGTAATGAAGAAGAAAATGGCTTTGAGATCATTCGCGTTAAAGGTTGGGATTATCCCGCACTTATAGATGCTTTTGAACAAGCCGGAAAAATAGCGCGCGAACAACACGTTCCTGTACTTTTACACGTCACCGAACTTACTCAGCCACAAGGGCACTCTACTTCTGGTTCGCACGAGCGTTATAAAAGTAAAGATCGTTTGCAATGGGAAAAAGAACACGATTGTAATACTAAGATGCGTGAGTGGATGATCAACAACCAGATCGCCACTGATGAAGAACTTTCTGATTTAGAAAAAGACATCAAGCGCAAAGTGCGCGAAGGAAAACGCAAAGCTTGGGAATCTTTCTTAAATCCGATTAAGGCAGAAAAAAAGACGGTTGTAAGCTTGATAGATACTATCATTTCTGAAAGTGAAAACGGTCAATTTATTAAAGGGATCAAACAAGCTTTAGTTGATGAGAAAGATCCGCTGAAGTCTGATGTACTGATCGCTGCGCGAAAAACATTACGTTTTGTAGCCCAAGAACAAAGTGAAGCGATCTCGGCATTAAAAGATTGGGTGACTAAATTTATCGCTAAAGAACAGCCTAATTACAGCAGTCACGTGTTTAGTGAATTTGACTCTAAAGCGACAAATATTGCTGAAGAACTTCCGCAATATGCTGATGATGCAAAAACGGTAGATGCGCGCATTATATTGCGAGATAATTTTGATGCGCTATTCAGCAAATACCCTAACAGTGTTGTATTTGGTGAAGATACCGGTACCATTGGGGATGTTAATCAAGGTTTAGAAGGACTTCAAGATAAATATGGCGAATTACGTGTTGCTGATGCGGGAATTCGCGAAACAACGATCATTGGTCAAGGAATAGGTTTAGCCTTGCGCGGCTTACGCCCTATTGCCGAAATTCAGTATTTAGATTATATACTTTATGCGATGGCAACCTTGAGTGATGATTTGGCCACGTTGCGCTATAGAACTCACGGTAAACAAACGGCTCCATTGATCGTAAGAACACGTGGACATCGTCTAGAAGGGATCTGGCATAGTGGATCTCAGATGGGAGCACTTTTAGGTTTACTTCGCGGAGTATATATTTTAACACCGCGCAATATGACCAAAGCGGCCGGTTTTTATAACACTTTAATGCAAAGTGATGAACCTGCGGTGATTGTAGAATGTCTTAACGGATATCGATTAAAAGAAAAGCTACCTACTAACTTGGCGGAATTTAAAACACCAATAGGTAAGGTTGAAGTATTACGAGAAGGAACAGATATTACTGTGCTTTCTTATGGTAGTACTCTCCGATTGGTAGAGCTTGCTGCTAAGGACCTACAAGCTGTCAATATAAGTGTTGAAGTGATCGATGCGCAATCTTTACTTCCTTTTGATTTGAATCACGATACGGTAAAAAGTATTGCAAAAACAAACCGAATCTTGGTCGTAGATGAAGATATGCCCGGTGGAGCTTCGGCCTATTTACTGCAGCATATTTTAGATGAGCAAAAGGCATTTAGACATCTGGATAGCGCGCCACAAACTCTCGCTGCACGACCACACAGACCGGCTTATGGTACTGACGGGGATTATTTCTCTAAGCCTTCCGCAGAAGATATTTTTGAGAAAATATATGAGATAATGCACGAGGTAAATCCTAATGCATATCCGCAAATCAGATAAGAGTTACATCCAGGCTTCTCGCGAAACTTCAACGCGATACAGCGCATAGTTAATGTATCGCTGTGCTTCAGCACTCGTTACCGGAAAAGATAAATCACCGCCTGCGGTATGAAACGTGTAATTATAAAGATTACGCTTTTTATACCACACCGGTTGACTAACGGTTACAGATTGTAGCTTGAACAATTCTATAATTTCAGTTTTCTGATTCCATACGCCTTTCCGAAGAATTACAAATTCAGGTGTAATTTCGAGCGCCAGGGCCTTGTACCAATAATACTGATACGGAATGATTAGCATCCCAAAAATGATAAAGAGAATGCTGAGAATTTCGGTCATATAATTAGGAACCAAAAATGAAGCGACAAGGGCCGTCAAAAGAAGCGGCAAACCTGCTATGATGAGCAAACGCACATATAAAATGAATGCCGGTTTAAATATACGGCCGGGACGCATTTGATGACTGAACAAAAAGCGTTTTACTTTTTCTACTTGAGCTCGCTCCAACCCCGGAATCGTAATTTTAGCTTTATTGAGATCATCCTGACTACTAGCAATTGCGATTTGTGCCTCGTTGAGATTCAACCTTTTTTGAATAGGATTAGTAACCACGCGCATCAATTGCACTCTTCGCGGTTTTAAACTGACCTTAGTATTGGTTTTAAGACCCATTGCCAATTCTAAGCTTTCTTTGGTCTGTTTAAGATTGAGATCAAAATATTTGATAAAAATCTCAATACAGGAGATGAGCATTCCTAAAATAAAAACGCCGACAAATACTAAGGCGGTAAGTAGAAAAAGTTCAATAGGCTTACTGTAAGCGTCAAAATAGCCCTTTATTCCTTCTGTATATTGATCATCTTGCAGCAACTCAAAATCTCCCAATTGTTGGTATAAAGACCCCACAAAAAATAGAATGAGCCAAACCCCTCTAAAATAATTACTGGTGATGCCCAACTTCAATAAGGCTAGAGGACTTAATCGGTGCGTCCAGAGTGCTTCTGGCTGTTTGCTAGCAGTATTCTCAGGTTGTGATTCATTTGGTTCACTAGCTTCAGAAGTACCGATTTCTTCCTTTACAGCCTGCATCAGTATCTGCTGCAACTCCTTACCATCTTCATCAGACAAGGCTTTAATATCAATTTCCTGAGCGCTGCTTCCTGCGGAATCCACCACAACACTATTTACGCCGATCACGCGCTGCAATAAAGAACGCTTAAAATAAACCTGCTGGATCTTAGAAAATGGTATCGAAGTAACTTTTGTCGCAAATACGCCTTGCTCTAGAATGAATTCAGCATTCTTATAATCTATATAAAACCGAAACTTTTTATACGATAAAATGCTATATCCTAAAATGGCCAGAAGCAATACAACCAACCCTATACTTATGGGCAGTACAACTTCTGAAGGAAATCCTTTAATGAGAAAATAAAGAAATGCAGCACCAAAAGCACGCAAAAATTTATAAGCCTGGGATAAAAAAATGAAAAGAATCCCAAGCTTTGATTGTAATTGTGGAGTCTCAAACGGTTTAGACATCGGCTTCGGTTAGATGTTGAGCCACTTTATCTTTAAGGCGTGCCGCCATATCGGGATTTAATCCGGGGATATTGATATCACTTCCTGATCCACCAGCTGTAAAAATATTCAGATTAGCGATTTTGAAAGCCTTGTCTAAAACACCCGCAGAAGTTGAAATATGCTGAATTCTATTAAATGGAATAAGCGTAATCTTTTCAAAGATCACTCCGCGCCGAAATGCTATATCGTGTTCCCTCAGCGCATAGCCTATCTGTTTTTGCAATAAAAACTGATAACCTGCCATCAATAGAAACACTAGCGTAACTCCAATAAATAAAGCGGGAATTAAATACTTTACGTCAGAGACCGTACGCAAAAGTAGAATGCCAATGATCAAGACAATATAAAACAAACCTATAACGAGTAAGGCTTTATAAAGTCTAGCTTTTAAAGTGGGCGTATAAACTAGCTGTTGATGATCAGGTAAGGCATCTAGGTCTACTGGGGCATTTGTAAACTTATATTCCATTGAGAAGTTTTTGACTGCGTTCTTTTAAAAATACTAGAACGTGATCAATTTTTCTGCTATGGAATCCATTTTTTATCAAAATTGGGTTTTCTTTTTTCTAAAAATGCGTTTCTACCCTCTTTGGCCTCTTCGGTCATATATGCTAATCGTGTGGCTTCACCTGCAAAAACTTGCTGTCCAACCATTCCATCATCCGTTAGGTTCATAGCAAATTTGAGCATCTTTATTGATGTTGGTGATTTTGCTAAAATCTCTTGAGCCCACTCGTAAGCCGTTGCTTCTAATTCGTCATGCGGAATCACAGCATTGACCATTCCCATTTCAAAAGCCTCCTGTGCTGAGTAATTTCGACCTAAAAAGAAAATCTCACGCGCTTTTTTCTGCCCTACCATTTTAGCTAAATAAGCGGAGCCATAACCTCCGTCAAAACTAGTAACATCAGCATCTGTCTGTTTAAAAATCGCGTATTCTTTACTTGCCAAAGTAAGATCACAAACTACGTGTAAACTGTGCCCTCCTCCTACTGCCCAACCGGGAACCACTGCAATTACTGCTTTAGGCATAAAACGAATTAAACGCTGCACATCAAGAATATTCAGGCGATGATACCCATCTTCGCCTACATAGCCTTGATCGCCACGCGCCTTCTGATCACCCCCGCTACAAAAACTATACACACCATCTTTTGGCGACGGTCCTTCCGCAGAAAGCAATATCACACCTACTGACGTATCTTCTTGAGCGATGTGAAAAGCATCTAATAATTCTGACGTTGTTTTAGGTCTGAATGCGTTGCGTACTTCGGGCCTGTTGAAAGCGATACGGGCTACTCCGTTTGCTTTTTTAAACGTAATATCTTGATATTCTTTAACCGTTTCCCAGTGAGGTTCTTGCATAATATTTTACTATTTGTATGGACTTAGAGTTATAACGTTTAACCTTGATTTTGATTAAATACTAAGGTTAAGCGTCTTTGTTCGTCAACTCGATACCTTGATCTGTAATTTTAATTTGTCGGTCTTTATATAAGGCGCCGATCGCCTTCTTAAATAACTTTTTACTGATACCGAAGTACGCATTGATATCTTCTGGCGAACTCTTATCGTGTATGGGTAAACTACCCCCGTTTGCTTTGAGTTCGTCGTAAATAAACTGCGCATTAGGCTCAATACTCTTGTAGCCTTCAGGCTGAAGCAATACATCAATCTTTTTATCTTCTCGCACACGCTTAATGTATCCCGGAAGCCGGTCACCTACACGAATGTCTTCAAAAATAGTATCCTTATGAATCAAGCCTTGATGGCGCTCGTTAATAATCACATGCGCCCCGTGTTCTGAAAAGTGCGAGATGATCAAGTCAACTTTATCGTGCTTCTGAACAGTAACATCAGTATTATCTAAAAATTTATTGAATTTGGATGACCCCACTAACCTATTCGTACGCTCATCTAAATACATATAAACCAAATACCAATTACCTTCGTGCATAGGCGTCACTTGGTTAGAAAAAGGCACAAACAACTCTTTATCTAATCCCCAATCTACAAAAGCACCTATCTTAGTCAACGAAGTACATTCTAAATAGGCAAAACCATTTTTTTTAATATAGGGTTTAAGCGTGGTCGCTACCGGTCGCTCCTCATTATCGAGGTAAACAAAAACTTCAATCTCATCTTCTAAAGCGAAACCTTCTGGAGCATATTTACCGGGTAATAACACCTCATTTTCTTCTTCATCCCTCAAATATAAACCGGGACTTACGTCACGATCAATTATCATTTTATGGTATTCTCCCAGTTCAAGCATAGTTGTTTTTTAAGACTTCAAAAATAACAAAAATCGAAGGATTAATTTTAACGAAATGCACTCCTTTATACTTAAAATAAGCTCAGATCGAAGCATAAAAAAACCGCTTAATAGAAGCGGTTTCAATATTATTAGAAGTTGAGATTAACTGTAAACCTCTTCTTTACCAAAATGCTTTGTAAGTAAATAATACACAACAGCTCTATACTTGTTGCGATTTGATTTCCCGTAATCTTCTAAAACTTTATGTAATCCTTCCATCAAAGCCGGACCATCTTCAAGACCTAATTTTTTGATCAAGAAATTTTTCTTTACCGTTTCAAGTTCTGATTCGCTTCCGGCAGAAACCGTAGCAGAATCCTTATTGTAAATTGAAGGGCCACAACCAATAGTCACTTTAGTTAGCAGGTCCATATCCGCATCGTGTCCCATTTTTTCTTTTAGATCGCTCGCGTACTTTGCGATCATTTCATCTCTTTTACTCATAAGATATTCTGTTAATTAAGGTTTTAAATTTTAGCTCCTTAAATATACATAAAAATCGAAATTTCTTATCTATTTATCTCAAGTACTTAAAATATCCTAACAAAACCTGATCATTCTCGATACGCGGAGTTTTAATTTCAAGTAAGCACGGACGGTCGTTTTTGGCGTAAAAAGCGTCCTGAGCTTCAGCTAACTCACTTTCATTTTCAGCTGAAAAATAGGCTAACCCATACATCTTGCATAAATGCGAAGCATCTAAATTATGAACCGTTTCAAAATAGGTTTCAAAGGCTTGAGAAGTTTTATCCCCGGGTAAAATCCTAAAAATCCCACCCCCGGAATTATTGACGACAATGATCTTAAAATCTTTTGGGAGGTGTGCATTCCAAAGGGCATTGCTGTCATAGAAAAAACTAAGATCACCTGTAATAAGTGTTGTAGGCATAGCACTTCCCACAGCAGCACCTACCGCCGTAGATGTGCTGCCGTCAATACCACTGGTTCCACGATTACAAAAAACCTTTAGAGTTTTATCTATATCAAAAAGCTGCACATAGCGCACGGTTGAACTGTTGCCTAACTGCAATTGGCTGCCGGGACGCAGTCGAGAAAGAATGCGATCAAAAGCTTTAAAATCGCACCAACCCATATCTTGTATATATTCTTGATGTTTTAGATCTCGCTGAGTTCTTACCGCAAGCCACTCCTTCTGATAATCATTGGCAACAGTTGAAGTTTGTGGTGAAAATTGATTCCAGAAATAATTTACAGGAACCTTAAAATGTTTATTCAGACAGAAAAATGTGTCATACGCTTTTTTTGGGTCAATGTGCCAATGCTGATCAGGTTGATATTCTCTCAAAAAGGCCTTGATCTTCTTTGAGATGATCATTCCGCCGATGGTTACCAGTAATTCCGGCTGAAGGTTTTTAAATCCGTTATCGTCTAGCGAACCAATAATATTATCAATTCTTGTAAAAAAATTAGGATGGTGCAGATTGGAGGTAGTTTCGGTAAAAACCAGAACACTGGGATCTTCTCCTAGAGTATCAAGAAATTGCTGTTCAATCGTATTGGGTTGCAGCACGCCCACGATTACCAGTTTCCGCTTTGCGCTATTCCATTTTTTAATGAATGGTTGTAAATAGTCCTCCGTCAACTCCATCGATTTTACCGGTTCTTCCACAATTATTGGATTTACCAGTTTTTCTTCGGTGGTATTGTAAAGCGGCTCGTAAAAAGGTACATTAATATGTACCGGACCTTGACCGCTTAGCGCTTCGTTTAAAGCTTTATTGATCTCCTGCTGGTTATGCTTAGTGGCCTCCCGCTGTTTTTGAATGAGTTTGGGATCGGTCAACGTGCTATCTGGCACATATTCAGAATATAAGTTTGCCGAATACAAAATGTGATTCTCAAACACATTACGCTGCCTAATGGTTTGCCCATCGCCAATATCAATACGCTCAATTGGCCTATCTGCCGAAATTACCACCAAAGGAATATCGCTGTAAAAAGCCTCAGAAATCGCCGGGTAATAGTTTAAAACAGCGCTCCCTGACGAACAAACCAACGCCACGGGCTTTTGAATTTGTTGCGCAATTCCCAATGCAAAAAACGCTGCTGATCGCTCATCGACCACGCTATAGGTTTTCATTTCAGGATGATGCGTAAAGCCGATTGTTAACGGGGCATTTCGCGATCCTGGGGAGATTACAATGTGGTTGATTCCTTTTTCTAAACAAAGCAAAACCACAGATTGAGCGACGGGGATACTAGAATATTTCATTGGAATTCAAAAATACGACAAAGGCCAAATCTTAGAGAATACTGGCAATAGTTTGTGCTTTATTAACAGTTTCTTGCCACTCTTGCTTGGCGTCAGAGCCCGCGGTTATACCCCCGCCAACATAAAGCGATGCCATTTGAGGTTTAAATTGCATACACCTCAAATTCACATATAGTTCTGAAGTTTTCTTTACGGTTTTGTAGGCCAGATTCTCGACGTTTCTACGGGTTCGCCGTTTAGAATGATCCTGCAACTGATTGATCTCACCTAAGAAACCTGTGTAAAACCCACGATCATAACTTTCGTGCTCATTAATGAATGACTTGGCAAGATCACGTGGCAATCCACAAACCGCAGGTGTGGGATGCAATGCACTTAGCAAAGCTTTAAGTGGATTTTCAGTAGGTGCTAAATTCCCTGTAATTTTAGTTCGTAAGTGCAAAAGTCCACCGGCTCTGTACGTTTCCCTATCGTGAACTCTAAAGGACTTAAAGTCAAAGCCTGCTAGTTTACTCGCAATTTCATCGGTTACCATTTGCTGCTCTTCTTGCTCCTTTAAACCCCAAACGACATCTGTGGATCCAGAATAAGATTGAGTTCCCGCGAGTGCCATCGTTTCAAGACGTTGACCTTTTAATGCTAATAAAGTTTCCGGAGTTGCACCTAGCCACGTGCCTACCTCAGGATGATGCCATAAATAGGTAAATGCCGTTGGATATTTTTGATTGAGTCTAAAAAATAGCGGTACCGGCGATGAGGCTTCGATTGAAAGGTTTTGCTTTCGCGAAAGCACAACTTTCTTCAAATCTAAATTAATTATTGTTTCAATCGCTTTTTCAACTAATGCAATATGCTGATCAGCATCCTTGGTTTCAATAGTTTTTTCAACTGAATTGAATTCGACAGCAGCCCTTGAAACTATAATTTCGGTAGGCTTACCTTTAAAAAGAATTCCAGGCTGATTGCTATCAAACGGAGCAAACACAAAACCTTCTTCATCATAGGTCGAAGTGGTATGTAGCTTCTTATCCTCTTGAAAGATCACCTGAAGCGTAGCAGCACTCGGTTTGCTATAAATAACAAAAGGCAATTGCTTTTGAAAATGAGTTTCTAATTGCGATGCTAATTCTTCTTGAGACATTCTTACTTTTTTGGTAAAGCAATCGTGGTTAGCTTGACTAAGGAGATCAGGTCACCTGCAGTATTGGTAATCTTTATTTGCCAAAGTTGAGTGGTACGCCCCTTATGCAAATAGGTCGCTTTTGCAAACACATCACCTTCAGAAATACTTTTTACATGGTTTGCAGAAATCTCAATTCCTCTTATAAAAACTTTATCAACGTCAAGAAACATCATACTTGCTGCACTCCCTACACTTTCAGCCAGAGCGACTGATGCACCCCCGTGCAACACGCCATCCGGTTGATGCACTTTTGAAGTGACCGGCATTCTTGCGGTAAGAAAATCCTCACCAATATCAGTAAACTCTATCTGAAGCGTTTCCATCAATGTGTTTTTGCAAATTGCGTTGCAACGTTTAAGCGCTTCTACTTTATTATCTTGAAACATATCTATTCGTTTATCCTTCCTTTGCAGTACCTTAAGGAATACGTTTTATAAAAACTTGCTCAATGCTATAAAACAAGTAAAAAAAAACTAAAATTAAGCTCTTTACAAACCAGTATTTGCGCTTCTAAAACATATTCTATTAAGAACAATTATCCCTTAAACTTTTCTTACTTTCTCACTGAGTAAAGATACTTAAAGCAAAATGATGAACGAAGAAAAAAGCGTTAGCTACACCACAACAAACACCTACCAGACCTTGAATACTTTAAATGATCAAACCAAGAATATTTGGATTGTTTGTCACGGTCTGGGTCATTTGAGCAGTTTTTTTATAAAGCATTTTAAAAGTTTAGCTCCGGACACAAACTATATAATAGCGCCTCAAGCCCCAAGCAAATATTATCAGGATAAACGTTATAAATACATAGGTGCCTCGTGGTTAACTCGAGAAAATATTGAATTAGAGATTGAGAACCTGTTGAACTATTTAGATCAGGTATATAAGAAAGAACTGAGCAGCGTAGATCTCGATAAATATAATGTGGTATTGATGGGTTTCTCGCAAGGCGTTTCGGTAATAACCCGCTGGCTTGCGCGTAGAGAAATTCCTTGTGATGTTTTAATACTGCATTCGGGAAAAATACCTACTGATGTGAAGCATATTGCGAATCAACCTAAACGTGTCTTTTCTATTTATGGCAACGAAGATCCATTAATCAGTAAAGAAGCGTTACGCCAACAGCAGCAGTTAGCAAAGGCTTTAATTAACGCCTCTATGGAAGGTGTGATCTTTGATGGTTCTCATGAAGTACACGAAGCTAGCCTTCAGCAAATTGCTACTACAGTATTAAACAAGTTGTAATCAAATCTGCTTCATTCTAGATCAGCCAAGGCGACTTGATCAATGGGTTCCTTTAATATCTTAGTATTTAAAATATTACAACGCACTTTGCAAAATCTATTTTTGTGTATTTCAACGAATTAATTTGTTTTTAACGGAATTAAATCGCTATCTTAGAAGAAGATAACACAAAGAGTCCCTTACTCAATTCTGAAATTCGAGCTGGTATTATTTGTCGAGTTAGTTTGTTGTTTGTTTATATATTAGTTTTTAGTTGGTAGAGAGTCTGATATTAAATAATCAGACTCTTTTCATTTAGATAAACTACTATTAACAGCACAAAACCTTGAATTAAGTAAGAAATAACTTACTTCAATATGACTTATTCCTAGATTTTATCCATTAAAGCATCACGAAACCAGTTTGCAAACGACTAAGGAATTGTACAAAACAACTATTTTTTAATTGTACAAAACAACTATTTGGGTAAAATCGGTATTCAATCGTGTATTTCAACGAATATAATTGCATTTAAAGGTTAAACTACGCTATATTTACGTCGTTAAACCAATTAATCAACCCATATGAAATCAATTTTTACTCTTTTCGCAGTTGCATTTCTAAGCTTAACAGCTTTCGCAGAGGTTTCTAATACTCAGAAACAAGCTTTGATTGATTTATATAATGCCACTAACGGTTCTGAATGGAATACTACTTGGGATCTTAGCGCTGATGTTGCTACTTGGCACGGGGTACGTGTTGTAAATAACAACGTTGTTGGTCTTAACTTAAGCATGAATAACCTCAACGGTCAATTACCGGAGACTTTAGGAGATCTTGACAGTCTGGTGACTTTAGAGTTATTCTTCAATAGAATTCAAGGTGAGATTCCTGCTTCTATAGGAAATTTGAAAAATCTTAAAGTACTTGTTCTTAACGGAAATATGCTTGACGGTAAATTACCTAAGACTATTTACAACTTAACCAAGCTAGAGCAACTTATGTTGACCAGCAATAACTTAAGCGGAAGCATTTCAAATGAGGTAAGCAACCTTAAAAATCTAGAGATCTTAAATCTTTTCGATAATAACTTAAATGGAAACCTTCCTTTAGCAGTTTTAAAATTGGAAAATCTTAAAGAATTAAATCTATCAAACAATCAATTAGCAGGTACAGTACCAGCAGGTATTAAGAATATGAAAAATCTTAAGACTTTGGCACTTGCTGCTAATAATTTTGAAAACTATAATGAGGGTGTAGCATTTAATGAAGATTTAAATACTACAAATCCTTTAGCATCAAACGAATAATTTATTCCCCAAATCATAATAAATTAGTTTTAAGTTGGTAAAAGGTCTGTGCTTCGGTGCAGACCTTTTTGTTTGTATTTGCTCGCAAAGGATAAGGAGCTATCTTTAATATAGTAAGACAATGCTATTACAGGACTTTTATGTATCCCAATAGATCATAAATAATTCTTAGGGAATAGAACCTTAAACACACCAAATCATTCTTCAGCATAATAAGATTTTCGCTTCTCAAACGCTATGATACTTTATTCTGAAAGGTGTTCTGTAGTTATACTGAATACAGCGAATTACAATAACTAAGATTGTTTTAAAACCTATGCTACCCTAATTAGTATCGAAGATAAAATTAGTTTTGAGGAACTTGCATTCTTCTTGGCTTAACTACAAACGGCGTAAACCAGTCCCAAGTTAACCCAATTGAAAATCGCGGATAACTATCTACAAAGCGATAATTATAATCGTCAAAACCAAAGCTAAAGCGCGCCATAATTCCCAGATCTCCATCCCAGGGATAGAGAGTCGCACTAGTTTCTGATCTATACAATTCTGCTGAAGGGTGTACGTCAGGATGCAAAAAAACACGCTGCGTCAGGCTATAACGCATCTTTTTAAAATGTGCGGTAAATTCGTACCAAGCTTCGATTTGATGCCTGCCATAAATATTTATATCTTCTGGGTTATATCCACCAAATTGAAACACTCCCAAAAATCGATTGTGATAAATCTGATAAGCCATTGTAAAGGAGTGTGATTGTAAGGGGTAGTTATCCTTATCAAACGTATTGATGCGGTAGTTCAAAGATAGCCGTGTAAGGTTGGTAGAAAAATTACCGGAAGATCGATTTAAAATTTCAGAGAGATTGGTATCATCTGTAATATCATCGTAAAGTGCCCTACTCTCCGGAGTGTTATCTTCAAAATCTTCGCTAAAGGCAGATTTGCTTTGTCCGTTTGAGTAATGACCTGTTTCGATCGCAGCGGTAAGAAAATTATTATTTTCCGTTTTAATTATAGATTGCCATCCAATAAAAGCTTTATATGACGGCGTTTTAACCGGTTTTGAATTTTCATCATAAATACGCAGGTGCGGTTGAATACTCAAATAAACCGCATCACCTGCCACAATGGTATCTCTGTTAAGCGCTTCACGTATATCATTATAGATGCTATAATAAACCACAGGTTTGGCTTCAAGTAAAATACGTTCATACGGATTATTTCCGGTTCCTGCCGCTAAAAATGGACGTTCTGCAATAGGGAAATAGTCTTTGAAACCTTTAGCAGACTTACTGTTTTGTGCACTTAAGAGTTGAAATGATACTATGCTGAAAAAAATACTGAACTGAAGTAGACGTTGATTCATAAGCTTAGGGGTTAAATAACACGAACTTGTATCAAGTTAAAAGTTGTAAAATTGCAAAGAACCATTATATTACGGGTTCTGTTTAAGAATATTTTGAGTTTTGGCTCAAATATTGAAACACCGTGTACTGAACAGCGTCCTTAATACGCATAACTAGAATAAATGAACATCGTTAATTCCCCAAAAATGAAATTTAAACACCTCGCCTTCCTCCTAGCTTTTTTTATTGCAACTACACTTAGTGCACAAGGAACTGTTGCACATATCAATATGGAAGAAGTGATCAATCTAATGCCGCAAACCTCTGAAGCCGAGGCGGAGCTTAATCGCTTAAGACAAGCGTATCAACGCGATTTTGAGACTTCGTATAGAGAGTATCAGGCAAAGTTTGTGAAGTATGAGGATGAAGCTTCTACACTTTCTCCTGCGGAAAATGAAAAACGCAAAAGCGATCTCGAACTTATTGAACGCAATCTGGCGCAAACGCAACAGAATATTGAAAAACAAATCGCCGAAAAACGCAAACTATTATTTGAACCGGTAAAACAACAAGCTAGAGAGCTTGTGACTAAAGTAGCCGATAATCTTGGCTTTCTTTACGTATTAGATTCTTCTAAAGATGCTGGTCTTGTTATGGCAAAAGGAAAAGACCTAATGCCTGAGGTTAAGCGTACTTTAGGGATGTAAAAAGTATTTACCACGATAAGCAATTCTGCAGTTATTCTCAAAAAGCAGGTCCTTTACAGAGACAAGACTTAACAATTAGTGGCCGTAACATCAATAAAAAACCCCGATGCAAATGCATCGGGGTTTTAGTATTAAACAACCAAACTAGTTGGTTTCTCTCTAATTATGAAGGCTTATTTAACCTCTTCAAAATCTACGTCTTCTACGTCACTTCCAGAAGCTCCTTCAGCGTTACCACCGCCTGCTTGACCTGCATCAGGTCCAGGTTGTGCTCCACCTTGTGCCTCAGCTTGAGCTTTGTAGATTTCTTCAGAAGCAGACTTCCAGATCTCATTTAAGTTATCTAAAGCCGGCTGCACTTTTTCTACCTCACCAGTAGCATGCGCTTTTTTCAATTCTTCTAAAGCACCTTCGATTTTGGTCTTATTATCAGCAGATAATTTATCACCAGATTCTTTCAATAGTTTTTCAGTTTGGAAAACCATTTGATCTGCTTCATTCAATTTATCTACTTTCTCTTTAGCCTTTTTATCTGCTTCAGCATTTGCTTCAGCTTCAGACTTCATCTTTTGAATTTCTTCTTCTGTTAAACCTGAAGAAGCTTCAATTCTGATATCTTGTTTCTTACCAGTCGCCTTATCCTCTGCACTTACTTTGATGATACCGTTAGCATCAATATCAAACGTAACTTCAATTTGAGGAGTACCACGCTGTGCTGGTGGAATACCGTCTAAGTGGAAACGACCAATTGTTTTGTTGTCATTTGCCATAGGACGCTCACCTTGCAGTACGTGAATTTCAACACTTGGTTGATTATCAGCTGCAGTTGAGAATACCTGAGACTTCTTCGTTGGGATCGTAGTGTTTGCTTCGATCAACTTAGTCATCACACCACCCATAGTTTCAATACCTAAAGAAAGTGGTGTTACATCAAGTAACAATACATCTTTTACATCACCAGTTAATACACCACCTTGAATTGCTGCACCTACTGCTACAACCTCATCAGGGTTTACTCCTTTACTTGGCTTCTTGTTAAAGAATTTTTCAACAGCTTCTTGAACCGCTGGGATACGTGTAGAACCACCTACAAGAATGATCTCATCGATATCGCTTTTAGAAAGACCTGCTGCTTTAAGTGCAGACTCACAAGGCTCAATAGTTCTTTTCACTAGATCGTCAATCAACTGCTCAAACTTAGAACGGGTTAACGTACGCACCAAGTGTTTTGGTCCGCTTGCAGTAGCCGTTACGTAAGGCAAGTTAATTTCAGTTTGGTTTGAAGAAGAAAGCTCAATTTTTGCTTTTTCAGCAGCTTCTTTTAAACGTTGAAGTGCCATAGGATCCTTACGAAGATCCATATCTTCTTCAGCCTTAAATTCTTCAGCTAACCAGTTGATGATTTTGCTATCTACATCATCACCACCTAAGTGTGTATCACCATCAGTAGCAAGTACTTCAAATACACCATCACCTAATTCTAGAATAGAAACATCATGTGTACCACCACCAAAGTCAAATACAACAATTTTTTGATCACTGTCTTTTTTATCAAGACCGTAAGCAAGTGCTGCAGATGTTGGCTCGTTGATGATACGCTCTACTTTAAGACCTGCGATCTCACCAGCTTCTTTGGTTGCTTGACGCTGAGAATCGTTAAAGTAAGCAGGAACAGTAATTACAGCTCCGGTTACTTCTTGTCCTAAATAATCTTCAGCAGTTTTCTTCATTTTCTGAAGAATCATTGCTGAAAGTTCTTGTGGAGTATATAAACGACCGTCGATGTCTACACGTGGAGTATCGTTATCTCCTTTTACTACTTGGTAAGCAGAAGCATCAACCTCTTTAGAAGACTCGCTAAATTTATTCCCCATAAAACGCTTGATAGAAGAAATCGTTTTGGTTGGGTTAGTCACTGCTTGTCTTTTTGCAGGATCTCCTACTTTAATCTCTCCTCCTTCTACAAATGCTATTACAGAAGGAGTAGTTCTTTTACCCTCTGCATTAGGTATAACCACCGGCTCGTTACCTTCCATCACGGCAACACAAGAGTTAGTTGTACCTAAATCAATTCCTATGATTTTACTCATTATATATAATTTTAAGTGTTATTAAATTTTATTCAGCCTGTTAAAGTCAATCTTTATGCCAGTAGAAATTTGCTGACAAGCTGTCATAAATTTAAATTTCATCTTTTATAATTCAGACAACAACGCACAAAAGGTCGATGCTCTAGTGTCAATTTTGTAGGTTTTAAGCCAACTCTTCAAAGACACGTGCTGCAGCTTCGGCCCCGGGATCAGGAATTCCTTCTAAGGAATTTTCGGATAAATAAGAAGATCTACCAAATTTAGTCTGCGTTATTTCTTTTGTTTTATCAGCGCCATTTCGGGCTGCGCTAGCAGCTTCGGTAATGCTTTTGTCTTCAGCTAGTGCTTCAAAAGCAGGTCGCAACGCATCTATCATCGTTCGCTGCCCTTCTTCGGCTCCGCCAAACTCTTTCATTTTGTCAAGTCCTTCTAACAAAGACTTACCTAAATGTCGGGATTCTTTATATGCGTTTCCGGCTCTAGTGAATAAAATAGAAAGTAATACACCGCTTGAACCTCCGGTTTCCCGAGCTAAAATGCGGCCTATAGTAATAAGTAATTCCGAATAATCGGCTAGCGGAAGTTGATCTAGTACTTCTTGGAGCTTCTTTGCTCCTGTGGCAAAAGTTGATCCGGCATCACCATCCCCTACTTTTTCATCTATAGCATTGAGTTGATCTTTTGATTCAATCAGCATCGTAGTTATGGCACTAATAGCTTTGGAAACCTCACTATTGCTAGAAGCTTTATAAGGAAGCGTCTTAGGCAACTCCGGACTTTCAACCGAAGATTTTTCGGCGTACGTTCTGATCATCCAAGCTGCCGGCTGTACTTTTGCGGTTAGTGCTTCGGTAATCTCATCATCTAATTGCAGCACCGAAATTGAAACACCATTCATATTAAGTGAGGTCATCAACTGCGCCGGCCCAACCAAAAGTTTCACATGTTTAGCAAGCTCACTTTTACTAAAACTATTAAGCAGAATGCTCATCTCTAAAGGAGTGACACTTCCTAAATTATTAAGCAATAAGGCATACTCCTGCTTCTCATCAGGTAAAAATTGTGTTAGCTTCTTCAACATTTTCTCCACCAGCACATCTGCATTTTGCATACTAATCTTTTCAACGCCGGGTTCGCCGTGAATCCCGAGTCCTAATTCAGCCTCAGAATCTTCTAAACGCGAAGCTTCGGGATGTTCAAACTTTTTTCCTTCTTCTAAGGATAAACCTATAGACCACGTCTGGCTGGCTACTTTTTGAGCCATTGCAGCAACTTCTTCAAGATCTTTTCCGGCTTCTGCCAAATATCCTGCGACTTTATGCACAAATAGCGTTCCGGCAAGGCCACGCTGCTCCACATCTTCACCAAGTGCGATATCGTCGCCCACAATCACGGTTTCTACTTTATATCCCATTTCACGAGCTTGCTCTGCTGCCAGGCCAAAATTGAGTCGGTCGCCCGTATAATTCTTAATCACAAGCAAACAGCCTTGATCTCCGGTTGTAGCCACGATCGCAGATAACACCGCATCGACAGAAGGAGATGCAAAAATGTCGCCGCACACTGCAGCGGTAAGCATTCCCTCGCCTACAAATCCGGCGTGGGCCGGTTCGTGACCACTTCCACCTCCTGAGATCACAGATACTTTATTGGCATCAACCTCCTTTCTGAGCACGACCCGCACCTCAGGAAAATTATCAAGTTTAGTAAGTTTAGGGTCAGTCAATATCCCCTCGATCGCTTCATTGACGACATTTTGGGGTTCATTTATAAAAAATTTCATGAGTGTAATTTGAATAATTTGCAGCTTCAAATTACAATTTAGCGCAGCCTTACACTCTTAAAGCTTCCTTATAAAAATGTTTAAATTTCAATTGACGTAGTGTTCTACCTTGATCTACTGCAACCTAAGTTTTATCATTTACTCCTATTGATGCTCTAAATAAATTTGGTCAAACAATGACTTTCAATGCCGGTTAATTAATCCAATTTACCTTACCAAAACAATTGATTTTTCAACCTATGACAACGATGTAGCATCATCTAAAATCCTATATTTGGCGCCAAATAAAACCCTATAATTCGTCTTAAATATACCCTATGAAAAAAATCGAGAGCATTAGCGTCTTTGATATGCTTAAAATTGGCGTAGGTCCTTCTAGTTCGCATACGCTAGGGCCGTGGCGCGCTGCTCGCAGATGGATTAGTAAACTTAAGGATAAGGGTAAATTTGACAACGTTGAGCGCATTACCGTAGAGCTTTATGGTTCGCTTACGCTTACAGGAAAAGGGCACGCTACAGATATCGCCGTGTTGCTGGGTTTAGAAGGTCTTGACCCTCAAAAATTTCCTATTGAAGATATTAGCGGTGTTATTGAGCGTATTCGAAAAGAGAGGAAACTGAGCTTTAATAGCGAGCGTTTACTAGATTTTGATTCGGAAACTCAAATTATTTTCAACAAAAAATTTAAACCTTTTCACCCTAATGGTATCACGTTTAGAGCTCAGTTGAGTTCAGGCAAACGCACCACAGATACGTTCTATTCTATTGGCGGTGGTTTTGTCGTGCAAGAAGAACGCAAACGCTCTAAGATAAAACAAGAACAACTTAAAGGCTTTCCATACCCTATACAATCAGGAAAAGAATTATTAGCCTATTGTAAGGCCGAAAATCTAAAAATCTCTGAACTCGTTCTTGAGAATGAGAAATCCTTGAATACTGAGGAAGAGATCAATTTTAGACTGAAGGAGATCTGGAATGTAATGCTGGATTCTATGTACACCGGTTGCCACACCGAAGGTACATTACCGGGCGGACTCAATGTACGTCGTCGGGCATTTGATTCGCATAAAAACTTAATCGGTGACAGTAATTACACCAATGCCGAAGAATGGATCACTGCAATTCGCGGTACCGAGGTTAAGTTCAGGCAAATTCTCAAATGGGTTTCCTGCTTTGCGCTTGCTGTAAACGAAGTAAACGCCTCTTTAGGTCGGGTGGTCACTGCTCCCACAAATGGTAGCGCGGGTGTGATCCCGGCGGTGATGATGTATTATATGGTTATTGAGAATCACGATGCCAACTTTGAAGACATCAGACAATTTATGCTGGTAGCCGGTGAAATTGGTAGCTTATTTAAAAAAGGAGCTACTATTTCTGCCGCGATGGGAGGCTGTCAAGCTGAAATAGGAGTTTCAAGCGCAATGGCAGCCGGCGCCTTAACCGAATTAATGGGCGGCACACCGGAACAGGTTTTAATGGCAAGTGAGATCGCAATGGAACATCACTTAGGACTAACCTGTGATCCTATTGCAGGTTTGGTTCAAATTCCGTGTATAGAGCGTAATGCGATGGGTGCCATCAAGGCTATTAACGCTTGTGAAATGGCTTTAGACACAGATGCTCGCAATGCCAAAGTGCCACTGGATAAAGTTATTGAAACGATGTGGCAAACAGCAAAAGATATGAACTCTAAATACAAAGAAACCAGCGAAGGCGGTCTGGCGGTAAATGTGGCGCTCAGCGATTGCTAGCGGTAAAGACTCTCTTTTAATAACTGTCTGATGGATTTGTCTTCGGCGTAATCATAAACAGTTTGCCGTTTTATGGTTTGTGCTTCAACAAGCGCTCCATTGGAGAGTAGTTTTTTTATGATCTCTGTATTTTGATTTCCGCCTTTTACCGCCCAATGCAGTGGGGTCTCTCCTATTTTGTTTTTCGCATTAATATTCAACCCGTAGTCTAGTAAGTCCTCGATAAGCTGAATATCTTCTTTATCGCTTTTATACACTACATAATGTAAGAGCGTATTTCCTTCAAGATCCAGCACTTTGGGATCTAAACCGGCATCCAACAAAACGGGTACTGCTTCTTGAAAATCAGCACGCATTACTCTAAATAGATCTTGATCTTCGGTCACTGCTCCTTTGGCAATACTTAAGTTTAACATTTCAGCCTGCTTGGTTTCTAGAGCCGCTTTATATGCATAATCTGGATTAGAAACACGGTCGATCAAATGAGATACCACTTGAGGCATCCCGTTTTTAACTGCATTAAAAATCAAGGTATTTGTAAGTAAATTATCGGCAGCAAGCTCGATCAACTTTAAGGCTATTTCTTCACTCTTTGAGTCAACCGCCGCCCGCAGTGCTGCTGCGTCAGCCTGAGCTCCATAACTTAAATTTGTTTCTACCAGTTTTGCATCTTTCAGCGCAATAAGATCTAGCATAATCGCATCAGGGTCCATTTGACGGGTTTCGAGCAATACTTTGGCCAATTCAATATTCTGGCTTTTTGAAGCACTTTTTAAAAGATTTGGGTTTTCAACTACAGCTCCTTTTTCAATCAAATAGTGCGTGATACTGCTATTGCCTGATTGGATTGCCGCGTCAACCGCCAGTTGTGGATCTGCACGTTTTGAAATCAAAAACTCCACTAGCTCCTGATTTTCATTTTTGACGACTTCCGTGAGGTGTACATTGGGATCTACTTCAGCTTCCTTCTGCTGAAAAACATACTTTGCAAAATCAGTTTGGTTGTATTTAACCGCAACACGTAAGGCTGTTTTAGGATCTCCGTTAAAGCGATCTAGATTTTCCTTAAAAAGTGTAAAATCATTTTCCGCTGCAGCGTAATCAAAAGCAGGGGCTGCATTTGCACCGTGTTCAAGACTTAATCTAACCGCAGGCGTGTTCTTAAAAAGTATGGCTTGTTCTAGTGAAAAGTCTGTACGGTCTTCCTGATCTAACGCTTGACCTAAAATTACCAAATTACTATTGGTTATTGCTGTGGTAATCACTTTGTCTGAAAGTTGCGCCTCCCCTTGCTGCAAAAAATAAGAGAATAATAGAGTATCATCAGCTTGAGCAACAACCTCAAAAACCTGTGTAGATATTGTAGTGACCTTTTTAATCTGATCTACGAGCTTCGAACCTTCCGACTTTAAGGCTTCTTCTAAAATAGTGGCATTAGCCTCCGCTCCAAATTCAATAAACTGTTCGACGAGATCGGCATCTGCGTTAGTTACGGCGAGCGCCAGCATTTCGGTATCCGCAGTAAAATTAGTGATCCCATCACTCATCAGCGCTTTAACTGCTTTGTAGTCTTTGTTTCTAACGGCAAAAGCAATATCATTATTCACGGGTTTTGCCCCTTCTCGAAGCAGTGCATAAATCACCTCTGGAGCTTTGTAAGCAACTGCTTTAAAGATCATATTGTTCTTAGGTTTTGCGCCCCGTTCTAGTAATGTCAATGCCTTTTCTTTACTGAAATAATCCGCATCAAAAACCAGATCCAGATCACTGGTTGTAGGTTGCACGCCAAAATCAAAAATTGTATTCAGTACAGTTGCATCATCAAAATTCTGTACTGCTGCGGCAATAACGCCGTCCACTGCCCGGGATGCCCCGGCGAGGTATTTATCTACGATAGCTAGCGTATCTCCGCGTGCCGCAGCAGCGACCAATTCAGAGTCTAAAGCATAATTATAAGGATTTCCGGAAGCTACAATTGGCGTATGCTCTTTAAGTTGTTCTAAACTGTATTTGATGGTAAACACATCATTATCAATTGTAGTGATCTGAACTTCTTTAAATACAGGTTGTACCAGTGCTTCCTTAAAAGCCGTTCTGGCAGTCTCGGGTCCGCTAATAAATAAAGTGGTTCGGTTTTCACCTTTGACCAACTTTTTAGTATCATCCCAAATGCTGACGTAAGATCCCTTTAATTCTTCAGGCGAAATTGTAAAATCAAGAATCTTGTTAAGTGCAATTTCTTCATCTGTTAGCAATGTATTCAAGTCTATCCCCTGATACTCAATCAAAGGTTTGGTGTTCATAGGTTCCCCATTGGCATTAAAACTTCCAAAGAAAAGATCGCCAACATAATTGGTTCTTGAAGACTCTTCTGCCGTTCCCATACTGTTTTTTACAACAGAGATCGCTTTTTGCCGAAAGCGCAACGAATATTTCTGAAAGAATGAAGAACTATGCTCTTGCGCTTGCCAGTTTTTGACTCTGGATTCCACACGTGCAAGGGCAGTCTCGAGCAAAACTCTTTTTTCTGCTATATCATCAAGCTCCGGAAAATTTTGAGGAGTGAGTAGGGTCGTCAGCGGCTTATAGGTTGCTTCGATTATTTGAGCACTCTCGGGAGTTACGGTTTGCTCCCAGCGCTCGTCCCAGATCTCCTCAGAGTCACCACCTCGCGTAAAACGTTGTGGAGGACCTAACTGAATATAAGGATCTGTAAGTGTATCGCCACGTTGTTGCTCGCCGACTGCGATGAGTAATTTGGTTTTAAATTCTTTTTCTGAATAGGGAGAATTGACAAAGTCTTCAGACCGAATAATATTACGGGTTAGAAATAGACCACCGTAGGTTACGCGGGTGGTATAGTGCGTTCCAAACCAACTGAGGAAACCTTCGGCTGTCAAATCGCGACCAAGCCGGGCGACCGCATCTTTAAACTTTTCAGAAATCTGATTCTGCTGAAGTTCTTGCGCAAATAAGCTTTTTTTACGTAACGTATAGACATACAACAGCTGATCTTTTTTCTCAGCATCGGCAGTACTATTATACGCTTGTGAAAAATTTGCTGAAGCCACTAAATCTTCAGCATCTAGCCCCAGAATCTTTTGCTCAAAATCATAAGCGGTTTGCACAAACTCATAGCGCAACTCTGAAGCCTTCTCAACAGGAAGCACTGCACTCAACTTATTTTCAGTCTCCAAAACATTGAAAGGAACTGAGCGAATAACTGATTTACGCCCGGGATCAAGAGGATCCAAAAAACGCATATCAACGCCAAATCCTGGCGCTCGCAGCGTATCAATAGTTTGCTGCCCGAAACAAATCTGGAAACTAAATAGTACAAGAAAATAGAAGAAGTAACAGGAGCCCCTCACGGTTTATGAATTTAAAATTAATGCTACGAGGGGATTATTAAGGGAGTTTGAAGATAGTTAAATAACTGAAAAACACAAAGCTATTTATTCGATAATCGAGACTGAGATGTCGCAAGGCTCGTCCCGAATTCAATAGCAGTTATATAAAATAGCTTATGCGTTAACACAAAAGCAGATTACTTACAACCTTCTTGATGTCTGGTATCAACAATGTAAAAAATCTTCCAGGTATTGTCATCCCAGATCATCTGAAAATTATTGACTCCGCAGTGGCTTATTTCGTTGTTTATATAGAATTCATAGGGCGTCCATACGTTAGCCATCAGTGCATCAACACGTACTTTATAATCCAGAATGCGTTCTTCAAAATTTACGGTATCAGGAATCCCGGCGATCGATTGTAAAAAGGAATCAAAACTGCTAGTTGAAAGTTTTACCGAGCCTGATTTAGACCTCCCAATAGATTGCATTTTAATCGAATCATAAACCAATTCTTTCATAGCTAAAGTATCTTGCTGATGAAATGCATTAAAAAATGCAATTACCACCTCTTTAGCCTGCTCCGGCTCTTGAGCTTTTACACAGCTAAATGAAATAATAAAAACGAGCGTAATAATTCTTTTCAAAGTGATGGTTTTTAGTAGCGGTTTGACAGTTAAAATACTAATGCATTAACACCCTTGCTTTTATATTCAAAGCTTTCTTTATGGGGCAAAACGTGAGTAATTTACTACTTTTACGCGCATTTAAAAATTGTGCTATGTCAGCAGCAAAAAAAGAATACAAAAGAATCACGGTTAAATCTTTAACCGAAATGAAAAGTCAAGGCGAAAAAATCGCAATGCTTACTGCATATGACTATACTACAGCTAAAATTCTAGACCGTGCCGGTATCGATGTAATTTTAGTTGGCGACTCTGCCTCTAACGTTATGGCAGGTCACGAGACCACGCTACCGATCACTTTAGATCAAATGATTTACCACGCATCATCGGTAATTCGTGCAATAAAACGTTCGCTTGTGGTAGTAGATCTCCCCTTCGGAACCTATCAAAGTGACCCTAAAGAAGCACTTCGCTCTGCAATTCGCATTATGAAAGAAAGCGGCGGTCACGCATTAAAATTAGAAGGTGGAAAAGAAATTAAAGAGTCTATCAAACGTATTCTACACGCTGGAATTCCGGTGATGGGACATTTGGGGTTAACGCCACAGTCTATTTATAAATTTGGTACGTACACCGTACGCGCTAAAGAAGAAGCTGAAGCACAGAAGCTTAAAGAAGATGCATTACTTCTAGAAAAATTAGGCTGCTTTGCGGTGGTTTTAGAAAAAGTACCGAGCAAATTAGCTAAAGAAGTAGCCGAAAGTCTTACTATTCCTGTCATTGGTATCGGCGCCGGTAATGGTGTTGACGGTCAAGTTTTGGTAATGCACGATATGCTGGGAATGAGTAAAGAATTCAGTCCTCGCTTTTTACGCAGATATTTAGACCTGCACACCTTGATGACCGGTGCATTTGAGCAGTATATTACTGATGTAAAGGCTGTTGATTTTCCTTCTGAAGATGAGCAATACTAAGTCGTCTTTCCTCTGAAAAATCAAGCAATACATAGCACAAAAGAGAATCTTCAAGTCCTTTATGAAGACAATCACCTTATTGTCGTCAATAAACGACCTGGAGATATCGTACAAGGTGATAAAACCGGAGATAAGCCACTAAGCGAGGTGGTAAAAAGTTATATCGCAGAAAAGTACAATAAACCGGGAGCTGTTTATCTCGGCGTCGTCCATCGCTTAGACCGCCCTACGAGTGGCATTGTGATCTTTGCACGTACGTCGAAAGCCTTACCGAGACTCAATAAGCTGTTTGCGGCAAAAGAGGCAAAAAAAACCTATTGGGCATTAGTAAAGGAAAACCCGCCTAAAACTTCAGATAGGCTGGTTCATTATTTAAAACGAAATCCTAAGCAAAACAAGTCGTACAGTCACATCAACGAAGTGCCTGATAGTAAAAAAGGAATTTTAGAATACCGTGTACTCAAAAAATTGAACACATATTCTTTACTGGAAGTCGATTTACATACCGGACGCCATCATCAGATTAGATCCCAATTATCAGCGATTGGATGCCCGATCAAAGGAGATTTGAAATACGGTTTTGACCGAAGCAATCCTGACGGAAGCATACATTTACACTCACGCAAATTAACGTTAGTACATCCTGTACAAAAGAAAGAAATGACTTTTATTGCAGATCCGCCACTAGATGATAATTTGTGGAGAGCCTGTTTAGATGATTAATAACTCTAGCTTAAATTGGAATTGCATTTTAAAAAAACCGCCTCCATAGAAACACTTGGTAACCATTTTAAGGCATTACTTGGAAAAAAATCCCATTTGAGTGATCTTGAGGACTAGCGGAACATAGTTTCAAAGCCTTCGGCGATGCCAATAAAAAAAGCTCTTTCTTGCGAAAGAGCTTTACTATATAATTTTATAACTTTCAGAAAATTAAGCTGCATTGTTATGCGGAGCCCAGTGTGAGCATAGCATTTCTGGAGCTGCTTTCTGAGGATTTGCACAAGTAGGGCCGTGAAAACGAGCACAGTTTGCGCAATTAGGATCATTTTTAAGTTCTGCTTTCATTGAAAAACTATCACAAGTGTAACCTGCAGTTACTTGTACATCGTGAAGTTTACATTGATTTGATGCTGTTAAATTTTCGCAATTTGAACAACTATTTCCGAGTCTGATAGCCATAACGTTTCTTTTTTAGATTAATACTGAAATAAAGGTACAGGCTATTCTAGCAAGAATGAATTTAAATAGCTGATTTTGAATGATTTGTATTTAGATTGTTTAAAAACAATTATTCCTTTACACTCACAGTCAACCGTTTAGGCTTTCGGTTTAACATTACGTAAACTTTCTATGATCACTGCACTAATGATCAAAACTCCGCCTATTATAGTGCTCCATTGCGGCATTTCCCCTAAAAGTAGAATCCCTAAAGCGATCCCATATACCGGCTGCACACTACTTATAATACTTGCAGTAGTGATGGAAAAATGTCTAAAGGTCAATAAAAATAAGGTATGCCCTAAAGCTGTAGTGAGCAACGCTAAGGCTAAAAGCCAAACGAGATTTTCCTGAAGTGCTTCAACACTGGTTTGAAAACTCAATGGAATTAATGCAATTCCTACAATAAGTGCTTGATAGGTCATTAATAAACTACCGTGGTATTTTTCCACCTGTTTTTTCATCAAAATATTACGCAAGGCATATGCCAATGCCGAACCTAAGCCAAAAGCTACCGCCTGTGTATATTCATTCTCAAAATCCAGATCAGGTATTAAGAACGCAATACCGGCGAGTACCAGCAATCCCAAAAATAAATGGATTTTCTGAAATGGAAGTTTCAA